>CANGUI010000093.1 GCA_947457025.1 Flammeovirgaceae bacterium
CGATCCCATTCCCGATGGCAGCGGTAAGTTTCGGGCGCTGCCGCAAATTGCGCTCGACAAAGTTCCGGTTGGCTATGAAGGCACCATACTTGCTGTAAAAAGTAATGACCCCCAGTTACTCCAGTTTCTCGACAAGATCGGGGCTCATCCGGGTAAGCGCATAGCAGTAGTCTCGAAAGAAAGCTACGATGAATCTCTGGAAGTCACGGTGGAGCGAATCCGGCAGTTCATCTCACGCGAAGTATCCCAAAACATTCTCGTATCAGCATGAGTTCGGAGAGCAAATCAGCCCCCCGCCGGTCGTTGAGCGAAGTGCATTCTTCGGTGGATGCCACCCAACGGAAAGGGTGGCGTAAGTTGCTGGCCTTTCTGGGGCCAGCCTACCTGGTGAGTGTGGGTTACATGGACCCCGGTAACTGGGCTACCGACATTGCCGGGGGCAGTCAGTTTGGCTATGCGCTCATTTGGGTATTGCTGATGTCGAACCTGATGGCCTTGCTGCTGCAAAGCCTCAGCGCACGCCTCGGCATTGTTCGGCAACTTGACCTTGCGCAGGCCTCGCGTTCGACCTACCACCGTGGTGTAAACTTTGTTTTATGGGTGCTGGCCGAAATTGCCATTGCCGCTACCGACCTGGCCGAAGTGCTGGGCATGGCCATTGGCCTCAAACTTCTTTTTGGCTTACCCCTGATGTGGGGCATCACCCTCACTGTACTGGATACCCTCCTGCTCCTCGTTTTGCAAAGCTATGGCATTCGCAAACTGGAAGCCTTCATCATTGCACTGGTGGCCGTCATCGGAGTATCCTTTTTTATTGAGATGTTGTTGGCAAAGCCGGCACTCGATGAGCTCGCGAAAGGGTTTATTCCCAGCTTTCCGAACGAGCAGGCCCTCTATATCGCCATCGGCATCATTGGCGCAACCGTGATGCCCCACAACCTGTATCTCCACTCATCGCTGGTGCAGACCCGCCGGTTTGAGGCCGGCGCAAAGGGAATTGCCAGCGCCATCAAATACAACCTGATAGATTCCACCATCGCGTTGAATGCAGCATTTTTCGTCAACTCGGCTATCCTGATTCTGGCGGCCGCCACGTTTTTCAAAAATGGCTTGTACGAAATCGCAGACATTCAGGATGCCCACCGCATGCTTGAGCCCTTGCTCGGCAGCGAGCTTGCCCCCCTCCTGTTCGGGATTGCGCTGGTGGCGGCAGGCCAAAGCTCAACTGTAACGGGTACGCTCGCGGGGCAGATCGTCATGGAAGGCTATCTTAACCTTCGGATTGCCCCCTGGTTACGGCGGCTGCTGACCCGTCTGATTGCCATCATTCCGGCCTACGTGGTTATTTTGCTTTACGGAGAAAATAAAACCGGCGCCCTGCTGGTGTTCAGCCAGGTTGTCCTCAGTCTTCAGCTCGGCTTCGCCGTCATCCCGTTGATTCATTTTACAAGCGACCGGGAAAAAATGGGGGAATTTACCATCAAGCCGTGGGTGCAGGTTGCCGCATGGCTCATAGCCGTGGTAATAGTTGGCCTCAATGCGAAGCTGGTGGTGCAGGAAATCACCAGCTGGCTGGAAAGTGCCCAAGACGGGCGGTTCTGGATTTGGGCGCTGGTCGTTCCCGCTTGCGCCGGAGCGGCCGGTCTGTTGGTGTACATCACCCTCTACCCCTTGTTGAAAAAACCCGGAGAGCCGGTTGTCAGCGTTCACCACGTCCAGACAAACGAGCTGCACAACCTGGAAAAACCGGTTTATGAACGCATCGCCATCTGCATCGACTTTACAAAAACCGATGAACTTGCCATCCGCAGCGCCTTAGCTCAGGGTGGAACACATGCAAACTATGCCCTCTTTCATGTCGTGGAGACGGCCGGGGCGGTTGTGTATGGTGAAGCAATAGCCGACCGGGAGAGTGATCAAGACTGGCTCGCACTCGAACGGTATGCCAGCCAGTTACGTGCCCGCGGCTTTCAGGTAGTTTCCGAGATCGACTACGGCAGTCCGAAAAACCAGATACCCAAAATGGTGGAACGCTTCCGGGCCGACATGCTGGTGATGGGTGCACACGGTCATACCTGGCTGGATGATCTGATTTTCGGCACAACCGTGGATGTGGTCCGGCACCGAATCTCGATCCCCGTATTTATCGTGAAGTGTCCGTAAATGGCTCAACTGCACCCTTTTGAAGACACCATCGTGGCGTTAGCCACCCCGCAGGGTGTGAGTGCCATTGCCGTGATCCGCCTTTCGGGGCCTGAGGCCATCGCGATCACGCAAAAACTATTTACCGGCAAAGATCTGCGCACCGTGCCCACCCACACCGCCCACTTCGGTGCCCTTACCGGCGGTGGCACTACCCTTGATGAAGTGCTCGTCACCGTTTTCCGTGCCCCCCGGTCATTTACCCGCGAAGACTGTGTTGAGATCGGGTGCCATGGCTCCCCGCTGATTATCAAATCCATTATCCGGGAGCTGCTGGCCAATGGCGCGCGCCTCGCAAAAGCGGGAGAATTCACCCAACGTGCTTTTCTGCATGGACGCTTTGACCTCGCCCAGGCAGAAGCTGTGGCTGATCTGATCCATGCTGAAACCGACAACGCGCGGCAAGCTGCCCTCAACCAGATGCGCGGGGGATTCTCCTCCGAAATCAAGGCGCTGCGCGCTGAACTCATTCACTTCGCCTCCCTCGTAGAATTAGAACTCGACTTTGGCGAAGAGGATGTGGAATTTGCCAGACGGGATGACCTGCGGGCACTCATTGACCGACTGCAACAGCACCTGACCCCGCTGATTGAATCGTTCGATCAGGGCAACGTCATCAAAAATGGCATCCCCACGGTCATCGCGGGTAAGCCGAATGCCGGAAAGTCAACCTTGCTGAACGTGTTGCTCAATGAGGAGCGCGCCATCGTGTCGGACATACCCGGTACCACGCGCGACGTAATCGAGGACGAGATCATCTTGGGTGGCCTCGCCTTTCGTTTCATGGATACCGCCGGCTTACGCGAAACGACCGATGCCATCGAATCCATCGGGGTGCAGCGAACACGTGAGCAGATGAGCCGTGCCTCTTTGATCTTATATATTTTTGATCTGGCCACAACCGATCCTGCCGAGATTACCAAACAGGAAGCCGAGATTGAACAGACCGGTAAAACAGTCTTGAAAGTGGGTAACAAAACCGACTGCGCCCCGCCGGCCCTGCTCCGGGAGCTGCAGAACCGCGGTTTCGTGCTGATCTCCGCAGCCCGGCGCGAAGGCATTGAAGAGTTGAAAGCCCGCATTCTCGAAGCACTACATGTTGACCGCGTGAAGCCCGGTGACGTGCTGGTAACCAACCTGCGGCACTACGAAAACCTGCGGCAAACGCAAGCCGCCCTGCAGCGCGTGGCCGATGGCCTTGACCACCGTGTAACCGGCGATTTCCTGGCCATGGACATCCGCCAGGCACTCCATTTCCTCGGTGAGATCACGGGCGAAATCACAACGGAAGACCTGCTGACAAATATTTTTTCGAAGTTTTGTATCGGAAAGTAACGGGTGCCACTCCCCCCCCGCAGGAAGAGGTTGTCCGGGTATCCTGACGCCGGATGAAGCCGCTGGCTGCCGGGCAGCAGATAAGCAGGGCGACCACACCTGAAACACCACACCTTGTACGCGGACCAGATTGATGAAGCCTTCTGCGGTAGGGTGTGATGATTGCCCGGATTCGGTATCCCCCTCCCCCTCAGGGCTCTTTTGAAAATAACCTCGCCCGTTTCATTTTCAATAAAGAAACAAGTACCTTAACCGGAGATCGGTGCTTTTGCCGTTCCAACCTGATGACGTCGTTCTCACTCGCCCAACAACTCCGGCTCGTAGCACTCACTGCGGGTACTTTGCTCGCTCTCGCTCACCAGTTCACGAAAGTTCCCCCATTTGTGGACTATGCTTTTTTTGTCGTGTTGGTCGTATTCATCGGCATTCCCCACGGCGCCCTCGATCATCTTGTGGATGAGCAAACACTGAAAGCGAGGAACCGATCGTATTCCCTGAGGGGGTTTCTGACTTCCTACCTCCTGCAAATGGCAGCCTATGCATTGCTGTGGATGGTTTTTCCTTCGCTCAGTCTACTGCTTTTTCTCGTGTTCTCTGCGTGGCATTTTGGCGAATCTGATCTGCACCCGGCACCGCGGCATCTGCTATGGAGTGCGGTGCAATTCACGCTGGGCACTGCTGTGCTGTTTTTTATTCTGCTCCGCGAGCCGGGCCTTACCGGCGATTTGATCTACCGGATCACACGTGAAAATGACCTCGCCCGCATGTGGTGGGCGGCCGCTGCACAGCGGGCTACACCCCTGCTCGCCATACTGGGTGCGGCCATCCTTGCCGCCACGGTGATGGCGCAACGCCAGGAACCGGTAAAGCTGCAAGCCACACGGTGGGCACCATTTTTTGCCGTTTTGCTGGTAGTAAGTTTCCTCCCGCTGTTGCCTGCCTTTGCACTTTACTTTGGCGGTTGGCACGCGCTTAACACTTTTCAACACATGCGAGATTATCTGGCCGCGCAACACACTTCCATAAATCTTTGGAAAAAAGCCATGCCCTTTACGATCCTGGCTGTTTCTTTTCTGACGTTATCCGGCCTATTATGGAGAAATATCTATCCGGATGTCGATCCACTCCCCATTTTGTTTATCTTTATTTCCATTATTACGTTTCCGCATTTGCTGGTGATCCATAACATGCTTCGTCTGCAAGCACTAGCACGAAGCAGAACATAGGGAAAAAATAGTGGCTGGTAATCTACATCTACGTGACGGTTATCCTGTGATAAGTACCAACACAACAAACGGAGCCCAAAGAATGAACCACTACCTGGCAAGTGGAAGTAGCGCCAATGTTTTCCGAAGCGCATTGGTTTTTACAATTAAATGGCATTAACGTGTATGGGCATCCCTGATAAAACCCCTGCGCCCGTGCGACCCCGTTTACTGATCGGAAAAATCAACCACGGCCTGTTCCATGCCTGCGTGATTGTGGCCTTAATGGCGTCCTGTCGTACATTGGAAAAAGCATCCATGCACGGATTAAGCAGTGGATACTACAAATTCGACACGGGTAGCCAAACCGAAAAAGTATATGCCGAGGTGTCAGAAGAAGTAGTGGAAATCCATCGGCTAATTGACGGTACACCGGAGCAGTTTGCTTACCGGTCGCTCGCGATGAAGGCTACCGACAGTCTGGGTGTGACACCTTTCATCTTTCGAAAGCAGAGCCTGGATATCGACATTACATCCGTGCCGTTAAAATTCCGCCCTTCCGTTTACGGCGTGCCGCATCAGTTGACCTCAGACCTCAACGTTGCGCTTTATGCGGGGTGGCGGTTCGACCGGTACAAGTTGGAAAACCGGGTTAACCCTTTGGGAAAACAGCAGCGCCGGCTCTCTAACCTGGGGTATGATATAGGTTTTTTTGCGGGACCAGGTGCAACTCCAATCAACGCAGCTACAACCCTCGACCCTACAACGAGCGAATACAGCGGCATGATCGTTCAGGTCGGATTAGCCGGATTTCTGGAATCCAATGTTGCCAGTTTCGGCATTGCCGTTGGCTTCGATCATCTGATGAATCGCGATCGCAACATTTGGATTTACAACCGTCAACCCTGGGTTGGATTCATTGTGGGTGTTGCCCTGAATTGAATTACAACAATTCCGGGCCATTTGGCCGTGCGGCCCCGTCTTGGGCTACCGTTCTACCTTCCAACGCAGTTACTTATCGCGAATGGATTGACTTCCGAGCTGGTGACACCGGTAGGTCGCGTTATCGCAGAGTTCCAAGTTCAGGCGTCGGGTACCAACCGGATGGATAGCGAGTTGATGCAATAACGGAGCCCGGTGGGCGGGGGACCATCGGAAAAAACGTGGCCCAGATGCGCATCACAAACGTTGCACTCTACCTCAATCCGGCGCATGCCATAACTAAAATCCTGGGTGTACTTGATAACGTCGGGTTCCACCGGGGTGGTGAAACTCGGCCATCCGGAGCCAGACTCGAATTTAGTGCGTGCATCAAAAAGAACTGTTCCACAGCCACGACAGGCATAGATACCGGGCGCATGGGCCTCGCAGTACTCACCCGTCCAGGCGCGTTCGGTACCTTTTAGTCGCATCACCTCGAACTCCTCTTTAGAAAGAAGTGCCTGCCACTCTGCCATTGATCTTTCTACTCGCTTGGGCGGCGCTGGGTTTCCTTTACCTGCATACTTCAACACATCGTTCCACGTCATGGTAGGGGCTGGTTACAGTGCAAGGATAACACTTTTCGGAAACTTCCAAATTCCGATTTCACCCGCTACTTTTGGACACCGGAAAAAACTATGGGACGAATTTTTGAAAAGCGTAAACACAAGATTTTTGCCCGCAACGCGCGGCTCTCGAAAGCATTCACAAAAGTAGGCAAGGAAATCGCTATGGCGGTGAAACAAGCCGGCCCCAATCCCGAAAGCAACCAGAAGCTGCGCGTGGCGATCCAGAATGCCAAAGGACTGAACATGCCCAAGGACAAAGTAGAGGCAGCAATCAAACGGGCGTCTTCCAAGGATGAAAAGGACTTTCAGGAAGTGATCTACGAGGGGTATGCCCCCCACGGCGTACCCATTTTGGTAGAATGCGCTACCGACAACCCGACCCGCACAGTTGCCAACATCCGGCTGCATTTTTCCAAGAACGGCGGCAGCATGGGCACATCCGGGTCAGTGTCGTTCATGTTTGACCGCAAAGGCATCTTCAAATTCCCAATCGGCAGCCTGGATTTGGATGCCCTGGAACTGGATTTGATCGATGCCGGTGCGGAGGACATCGAGAAAGGCGACGAGGAGATTGTGATCTCCACCAAATTCACTGATTTCGGTGCGATGCAGAAATTCTTAGAATCGAAGAAACTTGAGGCCACGAGCGCAGAACTACAGTTCCTGCCCACCACTACAAAAGAACTGACCGAAGGAGAA
>CANGUI010000094.1 GCA_947457025.1 Flammeovirgaceae bacterium
AGCAGTGGAGTACAAATTGGGCGCCAGGGGGTTGCGCTCCATCCTGGAAGCGATCATCAACGATGCCATGTTTGAGCTGCCCAGCGAAAAGAACCGAGATCGGCTGGTGATCAACCGCGCCTACGCAGAAGAGAAGTTCGGTAAATCACATTACAGTAAATTAAAAGTTGCTTAACCCTTCCCGCGAAGGTACTGTACCATCAGGCGGGCTGCATTTTCGGAAGCTGACCCGACATCCAGCATGCGGTAAATGTGGTCGTAAGATTTGCGAATCTCTTCTTGTCGGACGGGATCATGAATAAGCCGTTCAGTCTCTGCCATGATCCGGTCTGCGGTACACTCCGCCTGGATGAGTTCCACCACAACTTCCTCATCGGCAATGAGGTTCACCAACGAGATGAACGGTACCTTAACCAGCGTCCGGGCGATCCGGTACTCCACAACGCCGGTTTTATACACAACCACCTGAGGCACCTTCAATAGCGCGGTTTCCAGGGTAGCGGTACCCGATGTAACGATAGCTGCGTTAGCCTCGCGCAGGAGATCATAGGTTTGCTCCCACATAAAAGACACGTTGTTCAGATCCCGCAAAGGCAGATAGCACTCTTCTTCCAGCGATCTGACGGCAGCCACCGTGAAATCCCAGTTTGGCGCGAGTCTCGCCACTTCGGCCATGATAGGTACGATTCTTTTCAGTTCACCGCGACGGCTACCGGGTAACAAGGCCACGCGCGGACGGGCAGATTGCCGAACTACCGGAACAGGATCAATGCCTTTTTGATAGGCTTTAATAGCATCGAGCACCGGGTTGCCCACGTAATCGCTGACTAATCCATAGCGGGCATAGAAGTTTTTTTCAAAGGGCAGGATAATAAATAGCCGTTCCACCCAGGCTTTCAGATTTCGTGCGCGCCCCTGATACCAGGCCCAGATCTTTGGTGGGATGTAGTAGAATACACGCAGTCCTTTTTGATGTGCAAACCGGGCAATTTGCATGTTAAAGCCTCCATAATCGATCAGGATGACAACGTCGGGCTGAAATTTAAGAAGATCATGTTTGCAGCGCCGGAGGAATCGAAAAATACGAGGCAGGTGAGCCGCCACCGAGAGAAATCCCATCATCTCCAACTCGCGATAATGGACAAAGAGATGCATGCCTTCCCGTTGCATGTCATCGCCCCCGAAGCCTCGGCTTGTCAGACCAGGATCATACTGGTTGAGCGCACGGAGCAAATTACCGCCATGCAGGTCGCCCGAACGCTCGCCAGCCACCAGATAGTATCTCATGTGCCGGCGTCAGAGGTGATCATCGCCAAAATACTCCACAAAATTACGTGGGGTTTCGTACAGCTTGATGGAATGTAACGATCCAAACTTACTGATTTGCGGAATACGGGGTTCAAGTATCTTCCACATCTCGACAACCAGATTTTCGCAGCTGGCCAGCTTTCCGGCCATAAAGGGAACATCTGTGTTGAGGTTCTTGTGGTCGAGGTGTTCAATGATCTCCGTTCGGATAAGTGTGCTCAGTTTCTTCAGATCAGCAACAAAGCCCGTATCGGGATCCGCTTTTCCCTTTACGGTAACGATCAGGTCGAAATTGTGTCCGTGCCAATTGGCGTTTGCGCAGGGGCCAAACACCTCTTCGTTTTTTTCCCTGGACCAGGCAGGATTATACAATTTATGGGCGGCATTAAAATGCTCCTTCCGGCTTACATAAACCATGGCGCAAAGATAGTTTCTTGCCGTAAATTGCCTGAAAATTCATACAATGATCGTTGTTACCGGGGCGGCGGGATTTATCGGCAGCTGTTTGATCCGAACCTTGAATGCTGAGCATTTTCGGGCGATCATTGCCGTGGATGATTTCAGCCATCCTGAAAAGAACAAGAACCTTGCTCAGGCTGTCGTACGGCAGCGCGTTGAGCGCGATCACTTCTTCACCTGGCTCGATACCCATCACGAAACCGTGGAGTTTATTTTTCATATAGGAGCCCGAACCGATACCACAGAGTTTAATCGCGCTATTTTTGATCGGTTAAATCTGGGTTATAGTCAGGAGATTTGGAAAAAATGTGTTGCGTATCAGATTCCGCTGGTGTATGCATCTTCGGCGGCCACCTACGGGTTGGGCGAAAAAGGCTATGACGATGACGAAAAAATAATTCCTAACCTGAAGCCTCTGAATCCGTATGGCCAATCCAAACAGGATTTTGACGTTTGGGCATTACATAACCCCGAAAAACCCTTTTTCTGGGCCGGCCTGAAGTTCTTCAACGTCTATGGACCCAACGAGTATCACAAAGGACGTATGGCCTCGGTGGTGTGGCACGCCACCCGCCAGATCAAAGAAACCGGAGCCATGCACCTGTTCCGCAGCCATCGCCCTGATTTCCACGATGGTGAACAAATGCGTGATTTTGTCTACGTGAAAGATGTGCTGAAGGTGTGTATGTTTTTGATGCACGCGCGTAAACACTCGGGTATCTATAACCTGGGATCGGGAAAAGCCCGCACGTTTCTCGATCTGGCCCGAGCGGTGTTTTTGTCGCTGGATGTTCCGGAAAACATCACCTTCATCGACACACCAGCCGCCATTCGCCAAACGTACCAATACTTCACGGAAGCAAACATGAAAAAACTAACATCGATTGGGTATGCGGAGCCTTTTTACACACTCGAAGCAGGCATCCGCGACTATGTTACCGGTTACCTGAAAAGCGGTTTGACGTATTTTTGAATCAGTGCCGAACCACCAGCTTGTGCCTACTCCGTCCGCCGGCTGTTTGCACCTCGCAGACATATAACCCTGCGGGAATCTGCGACAGATCAGCGCGGTCGGCCATATGGGTACAAACAAGCCGACCCGCCAGATCTCGCAGCGTGATTTGCAAAACGGTCTGCGAGGCAAAAACCTGAAGGTCATGGTCAGCCGGATTGGGAACCAGGCGGATATCAGGATCTTCGCTCTCCTCCGCTCCGGTGATGACAAAAACGTCCGACCAGCGGTTGCAGGATTCCCGAAATGCCAGCACCAGGTAGGCACCGGGTTCTCCGTTATGGGTGTACATCCGCGCGGTAGCTCCGGGGATCAACACCTCATTGCGGTACCATTGGTACCGCTCGGCTTCAAGAAAACTCATCAGCCGATCTGTGGTTGGGAGAATGGGATTGGGGGGCATGGAATTCGGCCCGATGAAGAGCGTTGAATCGCGTTCATGAACAGCACCATTTTTTTCTATGCGGAGGCGTACCGAGGCAGGCCCTGACTCCACAAAGCGCATTGCAGCCGACACTCCATTCCGGGTTTCCTGGCGGGTACCCTGTTTCACCTCCCACGTGAACTGCGCTGGTGCACCTCCGGATCGATCGGTGAAGATGGTATTAGCACCCTGGCAGGGATAGCTCACCATGAAATCCGCGAATAGCAGCGCCTCGCAAGCTGCGGTCTGCCAGCCCGGCGAGTTGGTGGCGATTCCGTCCGGACCTATAGTGATTACACCTTTCCCTGTAAAAGGAAGCCCGGATACCTGCGTGCGGGGCAGGCATATCTTTTTGTATCGGATGGACTCGATCCAGCTGTTGTTCATACCCGTCCAACGGGTGTTAGCGGCAGCATCAATATCGGCCACCCGCAGACGGGAATTCGCTTGGACTGCCACCTCTGCAAGCGCTGCCAGCGTCAACCGATCGACCTGCTGGCTTCCCACTACGGCCAACCGTCCTGCTACCCGCAGGTTTACGAGCTGGTTGTTATTTCCCGTAATTGTGAGCCGGCCGGAATCGAGGCGAATGGGTACGCTAATAACCCGGTCGTTTGCATCAAGTAGGGTATTGCCTTTGAATGACAATGCAGATTGATCATTTTGGATGGTAAGAAATGATCCGGTAATTACCCAGCTGTTCCGGAGCGTGATTTCACTTTCCGACAGTTTGAGGATAGCCGGAGTTGTACCGGTAATTTCCAGCCGCCCGGCCAGTATCCGCGACCGGAAGAAAGAAAGATTTCCACCCTTGCGCGAGATAGCTGCCACGTGCAGTTTACCCCCTACCCGCCAATCGCCAGACATGAATTCAAGTGTGACACCCGGTGCGGTGAAATCAAAAAAATCGGCTACTGCATTTACCGCCGTTGAGTTTTGGAATGCAAATACGCCAGTACCCCGGGCAGTAAAGCGGCTGGTAGCAATCTTCATTTCCTGATTGATGGTAACCGTGGCGCCATTCAGATTCAATGCTGATGGCTGCGAGTCAATCCACAGCAAACTTCGAACATTGACCGGGCCGGGCAGCGTAATCTCGTTGGACCCGGAAGAATCGAATGAGTTTTCATCCACGATCACCCGATCAGCAGCCCCCGGTACTGTAAATGCGGGCGTACCACCGGAAAGAAAAGACCATCGTGTACCGTCGCTCCAAGAACCTTCGTCACCAATCCAATACAGCGTGCGGCCAGCCTGGGTGTGTGTGTACGTTACGATTAACGAAAAAGGTTGCGAACCCTGCCGGAGGGTACTCTTGTGAGTGATCCGAAGCTGATAAGGGCGGGCAACCGGATTTTCCAATTCAATTTTTTCAACGTTGTCACGGAAATTATCTCCCCGTGCGGCGCGCTCAGCAGGATTAGCCGGGTTGAGCGTCCACGGTAGGTGGGTATTCCCTTGGTCATCCACCAATCGCATATCCAAATCATGAACCAGTGCCAACTCACTGGGGTCCAGACGATCCGGTGCAGGTTTTCCGGGCGGGTCGGTCCACACGATGGTTGCCGTTATCTTTCGTCCAGCCGCCGGCAGCAAATCAAGTGTAAACGAAGAACCCCCTGTCAACGTCAATTCGCGCACGATGATTTGGCGGCCATCTGCCTGAAGCAATGTTTGGGCACTGGCCCCAACATCAAGCAGTCCCCAGCCGAAGGAATAGTCGGGACCAGGAAAAGGGCCAGCCTCGCGGGCATGGTGGATTGCCAGAGCTTTGAGCGTTGCCGCGCGCATGGAGTTACCGCCATGGAGTTTTTGGTGCAGCTCCTGCAGCAACAACAATGAACCCGCCACGTTGGGGGTTGCCATTGAGGTGCCCGACAGAAAGGTATAGGTATTAGCCGGGGTGGCCTGCAGCGAGAAAACACCTGTGCCCACGCCCACCAGGTCGGGTTTGATGCGTCCATCATCCGTTGGACCCCAACTGCTATAACTGCTCATGATCATACTCGCGGGCGAGGTATAGTCGGGCAACTGATCGATAGCACCAACGGTGATGATGTTTTTCGCAACGGCATCGGGGATGATGCAATCATAACCCGTACCGCCATTGCAGTCCGGCGGATAGTTTCCATTTCCAACTTCGACCCGATCATTCCCAGCCGCCCAGCATATGGTATAGTAGGGAGCCTGGGAGGCAATTTCATCAAGCAGTTGCGCTTTTGCGGTGTAGAGTCCGAAGTTGTAGTCCTCGGCTTCGCTCACAGCCGGATTACCCGCCCACCGCCAAACACCGCCCCATCCGGTCCAACCGGTGATGGTTCCGTATGAGTGATTGGAAATCAGCAACTCGGAGTTTTTGGAACCGGCCAGCGCAGCCATTTCGGCTTCGTCATTATCGAATAAAAAGGCGGTCAACTGTGCCTTGGGAGCCATGCCACGCGCGTTGGCGTTTATGCCGGATGCGACCAGCGTACCGGCAACATGGGTAGCGTGTGTTTTCAAAACAACACCTTCGTTGGCAATCACGCGTGTATCCAGTTCGGCATGCGGTGCCACCAACCCATCGTCCCAGGCTGCAATCTGCATACCCTCGCCCTGCAGGCGGATGCCATTTTGTGCTTCCGTAAGATTTGCCGCACGGGTGGCTCGCGCTGAGAACAAGTTCAGGGGAGCTAAGAAAAGCGGAACGCCCAGCGGACTGTAGCGGGCGAACTGTAAATCTGAAAAATCAGTGGGCTGTTGGCTGAGGAGACGCAGCCGTTCCTGCTCAAATTGTTTTGAGCGCAAAGAGGCGAGCTGCGCTAAGTTGGGTTGAGCGAGCGCACTGCCAATTACCAGAAAAAGCAAAATGAACTCTGCAACTTTTCTCACCGCACTTGGGTACCAATTTATTGTTTTTTCAAGGAGTTGAGGTGATCCAGTACGTTTTGAAGGTCGCCCACCGACTTCATTTTCAGCTTCTCCTTTTGCATGTACTCCTCTACGATCGTACGTTCTGCATCGAAAGCTTCGATAAAGGAAGCTTTCGTAAGCTTGAGGCCCCTAAAGCCGCCGGGCGACTTGATAAAATAGTTTATTTTTTCCTGGAACACCTTTTTGGAGGTATTTGTGCCGTATCCGGATACGGTCTCTTCTACTAACTGAATCTCAATTTGTCGGAACAGGCTGTACGTCCCCGCTACCAGTTCCTCCAGATATAAACCCGGCTTTTCAGGATTGATATTGGCGACAAAATTTCGATCTCGTAAAATACCGGTTTTATCAATCTCCTGAATAATAAACCGGGGATAGAGTTCAGCACTGACCAGAAGTATTCCATTAGCGGAGCTGATCTCTATGTTTTTTTTGTAGATATCGTAGCGCAACACAATATTGCGGTAAGCTTGCCCCTGTTTATCGAAAATCGTACCGGGCCTCCAGTCTTCTATTAAATACGCGGAACCCTCAAATTCCGTATACTTCCGGGTGCGTAGCACTTCATTGCTGGCGCCTGGAACATTTATGATTTGTGAAAACGCCGTGCACGTCAACAGGAAAGAAAAGAAAATGAATGAGTATCTCATCAGACCGTAATTAGTGAATGACCAATATTTTTTGTGTGCGTTGGGTAGTTCCCGTGTTGATCCGGATAAAGTAGATCCCGGTTGAAAGTCGGGTTGTGTTAATCACCGTGGGTTTCGAGGCGGCACGCCCAGACCAAACCTCAGCACCAAAAACATTGATCAGTGAGATTTCGGTTCCGGCTTCCACATCAACAAAAAGATCCTGAT
>CANGUI010000095.1 GCA_947457025.1 Flammeovirgaceae bacterium
ATGACACGTTAACTCTTACGAGATCAACTGCCGGGCAGTTGTTGATACGCGAAAACCTCGAACTCATAGCCAGTCGCTACGAGGTGGCGATTGCTGATGCCGAATACCTCCAGGCCCGGCTCTGGAGCAATCCGAATTTCGTCTGGAATCAGGACCTGTACAGCAACGAACAAAACCGGTACTTCAACGTGAAGAACCAACGGCTTGTGCAGGTCGAACAGTTCTTTTCCATCGCGGGAAAACACACGCAAACAGTCCGGCTGTCGAAGCTCGGCATTGAACTGAGCAAGCTGCAGGTACAGGATGTGCTGCGTGCGTTGGTATTTGAATTGGGCGAGCGGTTCAGCCTGCTGGAGGCTGCCCAGCAAAAGCAGGCGTTGTACCGTTCTACTCTGGCGCGTTACGAGCAATTGATTCAGAGCGCGGAGGAGCGTTTGCGCGTGGGCGCCATGGCCAGTAATGAAGTGCTGCGCCTGCGATCAGAACTCATCGCCGTGCAATCCGAAACTATTCAAAATAACAAGGAAATTTTGGATGAGCTTAGTGGCTTGCGTATCCTGCTGAACCTGCGGGAAACCGTTTACGTCAAAGTCGTCCAGGAATACTTGCCCGTCGTTACAGCACAAAGCGTTGACGATCTCATCGGCGTAGCGGTTGAGAGTCGCCCCGACCTCGCGCTCGCCCGAAAGCAGATCGCGTTCGAAATGCAGAACCTCCGTTTGCAAAAGGCGATCGCCGTGCCGGACGTAAACATTGCGTACCAGCCTCACGATAAAGGGAGTAACTATGTGCGTCCATACCAGGGCGTTAATCTGGAGTTCAATGTGCCGCTGTTCAACCGGAATCAAGGCAACATCAAAATGGCGAGGGCGAAGGTGGCGCAGGCAAGTGCCCAATCCAACTTGTCTGAAATCCGTGTGCGCAATGAAGTGGCCACCAGTTTCGAACAATATCTCAACAGCAAACAGGGGTTTGAAGCATACTCAGCCGAATTCCTGCGGCAAACCGAGGAATTGAACTCCTGACTTGTCCGTTTTAGTGCGGAGAGGATATGCGATTGGTCATTTCGATCATTTTAGGCATTAGTTTGGCCTTGATGGTGACGATTTTCTGAGTTGCGTGGTTTTAGTATTTCTCTTTCAACCACCTTTTTGGACTCGTCAATAAATTTTCTGATCGAGATGCCTGTTTTGAGTTCAATGTGCTTTGATATAACCATTGCCATGAAGCAAATCAAAAGATGAAGCTTTATAGGCTGTTCTTTAAAATGAAAGATTGGCCTTGTTTGTAGCTCTCTCTTTGACATACGGAACGCTTGTTCAATTCGGAATAGCTCATGATAGTGTTCTATGATTGTTGTATGGTCGACTATCGATTCTTGTATGTCAGTGAAGTACCCTTTGATACCAGGTAGCTTTTTAGTTTTTTCAATCAGGGTTTGGTCGAGCGTAATTTTCGTGCCCTCCGATTAAGTAAATTTTACTTTTTTGTTTCGGGATGGTTTTTCAATTACCTGATAGGCTTTTTCAATTTGCTTTTCCATTTCATGTTTATCCTTTCTATACCTGACAGATGAATAACCGCAAATCAAATAACCCATATCGGTTTTAATTCTAATACTTTTGCCATCTTCCCTTTGGAGGGTATTGCAGATAATGTCAAGCTGTGTGCCTGATACATTCCCCAGTTTTGCAGCTACTATGTAATTGATTCTATTTTGTATTAACTGTTTTATGTTTTCACTGCTAATCATGGCGGCATCGGCTACTATGGTAAAATCTTTTACTCTGTTTTTCTCTTTAAAAGCCTTAACGAAAGGAATAAAGGTGTGTCCCTCAAATGTGTTTCCCGGAAAAATGTCATAAGCAACTGGAAACCCCTCGTTGCTCACCATTAGGGCAATAAGTATTTGTGGCTGCTGCGATTTATTGTCTTTTGAAAAACCGTTTCTACGAAGCCCATCTTCTTCAAAGTTTTGAAAGTAAAGTGTGGTCACATCATAAAAAAGAAGGTCGTAGTTGAAGGCATAACGTGCCTTGGCAAAAGCGATTACTTTTTGCTGAACCAATTCTTTAAGTTCAATGCAAGTGGGTGCTATCTTGTAATAAGTTTCACGACTATGTTTGATGCCGAAGAACTGTTCCAGTAATTCCAAAGAACGAAATTTGGAGGCAGGTTCAAATATCCTTATCGAAACCAAATCATTGAGAAACGCAGGTAAACTACCCAATCCAATGCTATCTTGGATAGCATATATCTGTCGGGAAAAGAAACCGTATTTCACACCCACAAAAGTGCTATAATTGAAATGGAGCAAGTTGGTAGGGTGTTCATCTGGAAAAACAGATAATTGATTCTTGTAATCTTTTGTCCATTCCTCTGCTAAAAGCAGTAATTCGTCTAGGGCTTCCTGGCTATGGGCAGAACCAATATGCCGCAATACCACCCGCTTATAATTTTGATAACGAACTATCTGAACTGCCTTAGCTTAAGATAGGGGTGTCACTATCCTGATTTTCATGGGAGCAAGTATACCTTTAGTGCGGAATTCGTAGCACTAAATAGTAAAGATCTGAAAAACAGATATTTATACTATAACCAAATTTTATGTGGACAAGTCAGGAGCCCGGTGCGAATTACCTTTTTACCCTCAACGAATTAAACCCCCAGTGCACGTGGCCGTATGATCTTATTTTCTTGTTCAATAACACGTTTCACAAGCAAGTATTCCTCAACTACAACCTCGGTTTTTTCTGGATAGGATCAACTGAAAAAATGGGTGCTGGCTTCCGTTTCGCTCAGTTTTTTACATACCCACCGCCTCGGCTATTTTTTAGAGGGTTATACCCTGAGAGCCGGACGGGAGCGCGGTAATTTTTCTTTCGATGGCGGCTTTACTTACCTGCTGTCGCCACGTTTGCAAATTGATGCCTATGCCGGCAGGCGCTGGGCCGCTACCTCAAGCTACAAGTTTGTCGGGTGCGGTGTGGGGTTTCGGATCGACCGCGATGACATGAAGCCCCGGACGTTCAGGGAAATTGGCATCCACCACTAGCAAGATGATGATCAGCTTCATGAACACCCTGTTAGCCGGGTCATGGACGAGCAAACTTCAATCTCCGCCCGGATACCGATTGTTCAAACTTACCCGGCCGCCTGGCTGGCGCCACATGTTTGTCCGACAACCAAAGGGTGTACAATGCCCCGTTCCGATGTTCGGTTATCCAACCGGCATTTTCTGATAGGGCCGGATGATCAGCCTGAATCGTTTATCAGAGCCGAGGTAACCCTGTGCCCAGTTGATGAAGACCAGAATCCGGCTGCCGAACCCGACTAATGACATCAGGTGCACAAACATCCAGATGAACCAGGCCAGGGCACCCTGGGTTTTCCAGAACTTCAGGTCAACAACCGCTTTATGTTTTCCGATCGTGGCCATGCTCCCTTTATCGTGGTAGCTGAAGGGGCGGAATTCTTCGGGCAAACCGGCTTTGAAATACCGCGCAAGATACTCGGCCATCTGGATGGCTACCGGGGCCACCATAGGCAGTGGGGGTTTGCCAGGTGTGGCTGTAAAAGCCGACAGATCACCAAGCGCAAAAACGTTCTGAAATCCGTTTACCCGCAGCCGGTGGTCAACCTGCAGGCGGCGCCCCCGCATAACTGCGGTATCCGGAAAGCCCTTAGGGAGCACACCCTGAACGCCGGCAGCGTATATCAAACTCGTGGTGAGAATTTCCTGACCATTGTTGAAACGCGCATGGTAGCCATCGTAGGATACCAATGCCGTATTGAGCCACACTTTAACACCGAGCTTTTCGAGGAATTCTTTGGCTTTGGCGGAAGCCTCTTCGCTCATGGGCGGCAACAGACGTGGCCCCATCTCCACGAGGTAAATATCCATCTGCCCAAAGTCGATCTCGGAATAGTCTTCCGGTAAAACATGGTTGCGGAGTTCAGCCAGGGCGCCGGCCATTTCGAGACCCGTAGGGCCACCACCGATGATCACGATGTCAATCAGACTTTCCTGCTCATCGCTGCGATGCTCCAGATTTACCGCTTTCTCGAAGTTTTGCAGCAACATACTGCGGATATCTAATGCCTCCTGGATGGATTTCATAGGCATTCCATGCCGTTGTACGTCGGACATTCCGAAGTAGTTGGTGGTTGAACCGGTGGCGAGTACGAGGTAGTCGTACGAAACCGGACCGATATTGGTAATCACGCGTTTCTCTTCAGCCTGCACCTCCACCACTTCAGCCAGTCGGAACACGATATTTTCACAACCCTCAAAAATTTTGCGAAAAGGCGTGGCGATGGAGCTCGAATCAAGCCCGGCCGTGGCAATCTGGTACAACAGCGGCGGAAAGGCGTGGAAATTATTTTTATCCAAAACGACAACCTGAAACGGACCGTTTTGAAGCAGGCGAGCCAATTTCAGCCCACCTAATCCACCCCCAACAATCACAACGCGAGGGCCGTTACTTTTCGGAATTCGAATCTGGAGGGACATTCAGAAGGTGCGATGTTCATTGAAGAAAATTGTAAATAACCAGGTAGGCGGCTGCTCCCGCAAAATAGCCCAGCATGGCGATTAGGCTGACGCGCTTGAGGTACCAGATGAAATCTATCTTTTCCATCCCCATCACCGCTACGCCGGCGGCGCTGCCGATGATCAGGATACTTCCGCCCGTACCGGCACAGTAGGCCAGAAATTCCCAGATAAAGTGATCGATTGGGTACGTCTCAAGGCTGTACATGCCCATGCTCGCGGCCACTAAGGGCACGTTATCGATAACAGCGGAGAGCAGGCCGATCAGTGTGATGATGACGGATTTGCTGCCCAGTGTTTGATCCAGCCACGTAGCAAACTGCCCCAGCAGTGACATTGACTCAAGCGCAGCAACGGCCAGCAGGATCCCCAAAAAGAACAGCACACTGGAAGAATCGATGCGCGACAGCGCACCTGCCGCCGTGTAGGGTTTGCGGGCTGCTTCGTCTGCGTGCGGATTGATCAGTTCGGATACTACCCACAACACACCCAGACCCAACATCATGCCGATGTAGGGGGGCAGGTGGGTTACGGATTTGAAGACGGGCACAAATACCAACGCACCAATTCCCAGGATCAGCATCGTGGTGCTTCCTTTGATTTCTTCGGTATGCGCACTTACACCCGCGGTTGACCCTTCGCCCAGTTCGCCCTTGAGCGTGAAATTCAGGTAGATGAGCGGTACAAGCATGCAGAGCACACTGGGGATGAATAACTCCTCCATGATGTTGAGAGCAGATATCTGACCACCGATCCAAAGCATCGTGGTGGTTACATCCCCAATGGGCGTCCAGGCGCCGCCCGCATTCGCGGCAATCACAATCATGCCGGCAAAAAAGAGACGCATGTCTTTATTGGGAATGAGTTTCCGGATCAGCGATACCATTACAATAGACGTGGTGAGGTTATCCAGAATGGCCGACAGAAAAAATGTTACCCAACAGACAATCCACAGCAGGGTTTTTGGGTTTTTGGTGCGGATGCGATCGGTAATCAGGCGAAAACCCTGATAGGCGTCCACAAGCTCCACGATCGTCATGGCTCCCATCAGGAAAAACAGGATCTCGGCTATCTTGCTGAGGTGGTGCGACAATTCACCTGTGACAGATTCGTGAGACGACAACGCGTGGAGCGTCCAGCACAAAACTCCTGTCAGCAAGGCAGAAGCAGTTTTATTAATTTTGATCGGATGCTCCAGCGCTATGGCGAGATATCCAACCACAAAGACAATAATGACCAGAACCTCCATGGCAACGGTTTATGTTAGGTGCAGGGTAAATATAAAGGAGGTTTTTTTTTAAACAAACCCCCCCGAGGGTGCCATTATCCAGAAAATTACACCCCATTAAAACAAAATGAACCCCCAAACGGGAGTTTAGAGATGGAATAGGCCGCTATTTAGCGCCTGAAGCGCCTCGCCTTTACGGGAAGTGGGTAACAACAAGGAAATGTTATTGTGGCTTCCGCCGAACGATACCATGCGGACCGGCAGGTTGCCCAATGCGGCAAACACATCGCGGAGCACACCTTCTCGTTCGGCAATCCGGTTCCCCACAATGCTTACTATGCTCATATTGGCATCTACTTCAATCACACCGAACCCTTGCAGCTCCTGCTCAATTTCGGAGAGGTAGCGGTCATCATCAATCGTGACCGACACAGCCACTTCGGATGTGGTAACCATGTCGATTGGGGTTTTATATTTCTCGAATACCTCGAAAATTTTTCGCATGAATCCATACGCCAGCAACATGCGCGAGGATTTGATATTGATGGCTATGATGTTATCCTTGGCGGCGATGGCCTTGAACTGGATGGCTGTGGCTTTGTTGCTGATGAGTGTGCCGGGCGCCGTTTCATCCATTGTGTTTTTTAGCCGTACCGGCACTCCATATTTTTGCGCTGGAACGATTGTTGACGGGTGCAGGATTTTTGCTCCGAAGTAGGCCAGTTCGGAAGCTTCATCAAACGTCAGTTCGGCAATGGGCACGGTTTTCCTGACGACCCGGGGATCGTTGTTGTGCATGCCGTCAATGTCGGTCCAGATCTGGATTTCTTCTGCCCGGAGGGCGGCCCCGATGAGGGAGGCGGTATAATCGCTGCCACCCCGCTTCAGGTTATCGATTTCGTTGGCATGGTTGCGGCAGATGTACCCTTGTGTGATCAGGATATCCACCTGTGCCATGTTATCGATCAGCGGCTTGAGCCGCAGGCTGATTTTGTCGAGCTCCGGTTCCTGGTTCTCATCGATAGACATGAAGTGCAGGGCAGGCAGCAGCCGAGACGGAAT
>CANGUI010000096.1 GCA_947457025.1 Flammeovirgaceae bacterium
AAACGAGAAATTTGCCGTGATGGCAAGTTCACGGGAATTTAAAGCGGCCCATGCGGCGCCGCGTATGTACACCCACCATACTCAGGCTGGAGGCAGGATGATCCGCTTTAAAACGCCGGACGGAGGCGAAGCCAACGCCTACTTCCTGGAAGCAAAAGTAAAAACCACCAACTGGGTTTTCGTATTTCAGGAGTGGTGGGGACTCAACGACAACATCAAACGTCAGGCTGAAGATTTCTATCATTCGCTCGGCAATGTACACGTGCTCGCCCTCGACATGTACGATGGCAAGCTGGCCACCGATCCGCAAACAGCCGGCCGCTACATGGGCGAGTTCAGGCAAGACCGCGGTAATGCCATCGTGCGGGGGGCACTGGCCTATGCAGGGGCAGATGCCAAGGTGGGTACGGTGGGGTGGTGCTTCGGGGGCGGCCAGTCGCTTCAGGCTTCGCTCACCGCCGGCAAGCAAGCGGTGGCGTGTGTCATGTATTACGGTATGCCAGAAGAAGATGTGGAAAAACTCAAAACCCTCAGCCCCGATGTGCTGAACATTTGGCCAACGCAGGACAAATGGATTAACAAAGCGGTGATGGACAAGTTTGAAAAGAACATGGTTGAGGCTGGCAAAAAGCTTACGATCAAATCCTATGAAGCGGATCACGCGTTTGCCAACCCCAGCAACCCGCGCTACAATCAAGCGGCGGCGGCAGACGCCTATCAGCACACGCTGGAGTTTTTTCGCACCCGCTTAAAATGATGCGGGCTGCGTAAGGTATAGTTCACGGAAGCCAGTTCGCAAGCAGCCCGGTGCTTATTCCATTCGCTGTTCAGTCGTGTGAATCCGAAGAATACGTTCCGCTTCGGCGCGTACACCAGGATCGCTCTTCATGCGGTACAGTTCGGATGCTGCCCGTTGATAGCTTTTTGCAATGTCAACTACCGGTAGCGGATAATCGCGGCCCGGCACAAATCCGTAGAGTTGCTGATCCAGGGCCGTCACCGTCCAGGGTTCATGCACAAAGGGCACCGGAAGCGAGCGCAGTTCAGGAACCCAGGCCCGGATAAATTCGGCTTCAGGATCGTGTTCTTTGGATTGTTTCACCGGATTATAGATCCGGATGGTATTGATGCCGGTTACACCAGCCTGCATTTGTACTTGTGGATAGTGTATCCCCGGCTCAAAATCGAGAAATTGCCTCGCCAGAAAAATGGCGCCCCGTTTCCAATGTAGCCAAAGGTGGTGGGTGAGGAAAGAGATGACCATCGCCCTCATCCGGAAATTCAGGTAGCCTGTAGCTTGTACACAACGCATGCAGGCATCCACCAGCGGGTATCCTGTTTGCCCGGCTTCCCAGGCCCGGTAATGTGCTTCATTCCAATCGGTGCGGAGTGAGTCGAAGCCACGGTTGACGTTCTCGAATTCCATCCGCTCTTCGCTTTCGAACTTCTGAATAAAATGACAATGCCACCGCAGCCGTGAGGCAAAACTGCGTAGCTGAAAAGCAAACGGTACTTGCGCCATGGCCTGGCGCGTGGCCTGCACCACTTGCCTGACCGACAGGTTGCCCCACGCCAGGTAAGGAGAAAGCCGGCTACAGGCCGTTCGGCTAGCCAACGGCTTGGAGATTGCCTGGTTATACAATGCCGCCCGGCCTCCAAAGAAAGTAGATAGGTAGGTGTGTGCTGCTGTCTCGCCACCCGGCTGAAACTGCGGGTTTGGTTGCACAATACCAGCCGGGAGGGGCGCGGCATTTACGCGTTGCTGTACCGCATGCGCCAGCGGTACAGCCTGGAGTTGCCTCCAGTCCACGTCCGCCACGGGTGCGTTCATCATGGCATGCCACCGGCGGGTCCAGTCTTTCCGGTTACGGATACCGCGTCGCACACCGGCATAATCACTCTCCAGCCAGCGAATGCCGCGGATGCGAAAAAATGTGCTCATGGTTTTATCACGTGCGTAGGTAACCGCAAGCCCGGTCTCGGCATAGCTGTAAACCGTCTCCACGGTGTAGTGCCGGGTAAGCGCATCGAAAACCACTTCTGCTGCCGCGTGTAAGGCGTATACCTGCGTGCCGAAGTTGGCCAGGCGCCGGTTCATATCTTGCAAACTTTGCCATACAAACCGCCAATGGCGCACATCACTCTCCGCCGCTGCGAGCAGCACTGGCTCGAAAATGTAGACCAACAGCACGGGCAATCCGGCCTGAAGGGCATGCGCGAGAGGCTCATGGTCAGCCAGGCGTAAATCGCGCTTGAACCAGACCAGGTTGATCCGTGGATTATCCATGGCTATGACAACACCGCGGAACCGGAAAAGTTGGCAAAAAACTTCGGTACCATCGGATGCCGGAACAGATTTCAGAGCAGCATGCAGAGGAGAAAACCCGGTACTCACGAATGCCGAGGAGCAGAACAAGTTACGCGTATGCTGGGCGCGTTGGCTGAAGGAGCCATACCCGAAAATAGCGGGAGAGGTGTTGGCAAGAACGGAACGATCATGGTAGTCTGCGGTATTGTCTCCAAAATACGGATCACATTACGTGTTCCTCCCTAACATGGCACGTCCAACGTCACCTCGAAAGATGGCTGCTGTATGTTAAAGATATTTTTGAGGATGCGTTTTCGCATTAGCCGCCCTGGAGCAGCGAACGAAGCAGATCCGGCAGTTTACCAAATGCGCATACCTCGATAGACGCCTGTGCGCGGCTTACAGTTTTTTCGTTATAGCGAGAGATAAAGATTTTACGAAAGCCCAGTTTCTCCGCCTCGCTGATCCGCTGATCAATCCGGTTCACTGCGCGCAGCTCTCCACCCAGACCCACTTCAGCTGCAAAGCAATACTTATCGGAAACGGGAATCTCCTCTAACGAAGAGATCAGCGAAACACACAATGCCAGGTCGATAGCCGGATCCTCAACATAAATTCCACCGGCCATGTTTACAAAGACATCTTGCGTACCCATCCGGAACCCGCAGCGTTTTTCGAGCACCGCCAACAACATGTTCAACCGCTTTGGATCAAAGCCCGTGCACGTGCGTTGTGGCGTACCATACGAAGCCGGACTGACGAGCGACTGAACTTCGATCAGCAGCGGCCGGTTCCCTTCCATAGTAGCACCGATGGTGGTGCCGCTGAGGGGCTCCTCTTTCTGTGAGATCAGAATCTCGGAGGGATTTGTTACCTGTCGCAGGCCGGAGCCCAGCATTTCGTAAATGCCGATCTCGCTGGTGGAGCCAAACCGATTCTTGGTTGTTCGTAAGATGCGGTAGGCCAGATGGCGATCCCCTTCAAATTGCAACACGGTATCCACCATGTGTTCAAGTACCTTGGGCCCCGCCAGCAGCCCGTCTTTGGTAACGTGGCCCACCAGAAAAACGGGAGTGTTGGTTTCCTTGGCATACTTCATTAATTCGCCGGCACATTGCCGCACCTGCGCCACACTGCCGGCAACCGATTCGAGTACGGGGGAAAACAACGTCTGAATCGAATCGATCACCACGACGTCAGGTTGCAGTTCTTCGGCAGCCAGGAAAATATTCTTCAAGTTGGTTTCTGCCAGCATAAAAAAGTGCGGCGAGGTAGTGCCCGGCGCGATGCGTTCCGCGCGCATCTTGATTTGCTGATCACTCTCTTCGCCAGATACATACAACACTTTACGGTTGCTGAGCGCCAATCCAATCTGCAACATCAGGGTGGACTTCCCGATGCCCGGCTCTCCGCCTATGAGTACCAGTGATCCAGCAACAATGCCACCACCCAACACACGGTTTAGCTCGGTGTCAGGGGCAGGTATCCGCTGCTCCTCACCATTGGCAATCTGCGCCAGCGTCTTGGGGTGAACGGTTTTTCGGGTGTTATCCGATCGCCAGG
This sequence comes from Flammeovirgaceae bacterium, assembly GCA_947457025.1. Lineage (GTDB taxonomy): Bacteria > Bacteroidota > Bacteroidia > Cytophagales > Cyclobacteriaceae > ELB16-189. The sequence goes on from CANGUI010000096.1 coordinate 3,872, forward strand.
TGTTCTTCTCGCTTTCCGGGCCCGCTACCACCTCCTCCACGAAGGTATTCCAGCCGCCACAAGCCGGGCATTTGCCCAGCCACTTTGGCGACTCATACCCGCAGGTTTGGCAGAAAAAAAGGACTTTAGTTTTCGCCATACCGGCTTTGTTGGGGATTTGGATGAACCTGATTCAACAAACAAAACAACCAAAAAATTTCAGGGTGACAAATCCGGGTAGTTCTGTTTGCCGGAAAGAGGCAGATGAGTATCTTTCCCATTGTTAACCTAAACGTATGAAAAACACTTTTTTAAGCTTGTTTTTTTGTGTTGCCGTTGTGGCTCAGGCCCAGAAATCCCCGATCAAGTTTGGAGATATTCCAATGGAAGATCTGAAGATGGTGCAATACGATAAAGACACCTCCGCAGTGGCCGTTGTTTTGGAGGATTTTGGTCATGCCTACATTACAGTAACCTCGGTTCAGGTTTCCATGCAATATGAACGCCACACACGTATCAAAATCCTGAAAAAAGAGGGACTTTCGTGGGCAGATGCGAATATTCTGCTTTACCATAGCGGTTCTGCGGAAGACCGAATAACCACGCTGAAAGGTGCTTCATACAGGCTAGAAGGCGGTGAGATAATTGAAACAAAAATGGAAAAGGGAAGCACGTTCAAAGAGCGTGTTAATCGAAACTTCAACGCCACAAAATTCACTATCCCCAATGCGAAAGTAGGTTCAGTCATTGAGTATGCCTACACGATAAACTCTGATTTTTACATCAACTTCCCGAACTGGCAGTTCCAGCGTACCATCCCGACTCGCCATAGTGAATATTATGCGTCTATTCCGGATGTTTTCATTTTTGAAAAATACATGCAGGGGTATCTTTTGGCAACTACATACGAAGTCAAAGAAAAAAATTCAGCATCCCTTCCGGTGAAAATGCATCACTGGATCATTAAAGATGCACCAGCCTTCAAAAAAGAGCCCTTCATGACGTGTGAGGCCGATTTCGTCTCGAAGATAAATTTCGCACTTGCTTACATAGACTCCCCTGGGCAACCAACGAAAGAAGTGATGGGTACGTGGCAAAAATTGAATGATGACTTATTGGAAAACGAAGATTTCGGCCGAGCCATTGAGCGCACCATGTTCCTGAAAGAAAAGGCCTTCGAGATTACTGCCGGCATCACGGACCCGCAAAAGAAGATGGAGGCGATCCATACGTATGTCAAGAAAAATATTGAGTGGGATGGGCAGGAGGATTATCTGCTCGGTAACCCCAAAAAGATCATGGAAGAAAAGAAGGGAACATCGGGCGATATCAACCTCATTCTAGCCTCCATGCTGCAAAAAGTGGGGTTTGATGTGGACATGGTATTGCTGAGCACCCGCGATCATGGCTTCGTGCGCGAGCAGTTCCCCATGAGTAAGCAATTCAACTATGTGGTATGCGGTGTCAATCTCGATGGTAAACGCTTCTTACTGGATGCCACCGAGCCCCTGCTGCCGTACAATATCCTGCCGGAGCGATGCCTGAACGGAAAAGGATTTGTTGTCTCCGCCACAAAGTCGGGCTGGATACCGATTGTGCCCCCGGCAAAAGAGCGGCATGTTATCAACACCGAGCTTACGATGCAGGATGACGGAGAGCTCAGGGGCCAGGTTACCCAAATTCATGAAGGGTACGGAGCCTATGAAGCCCGCGAAGCGTTCAAGCAGCACGGCAAAGAGAAATTTGTAAAGGAATATGCGGCCGGGCGCGACTGGGCAATTGAGAAAAGTGAGTTGGCCGGCCATGAGGAGGTAGACAAACCCGCAAAAGAAGTTCTCACCGTATCCATTCAAGATCAGGCGACGGTAGCGGGCAACGTGATATACGTCAATCCTTTTGTTCGCGGCCAGTTAATGGAAAACCCTTTTCGATCGGAGAAACGGGAATATCCGGTTGACTTTGGCACACCCCGCGAGCAGATAATCATAGCAAAACTTAAACTGTCGGGGGGCTACGCCTTGGACGAGGTGCCCGCCAATAAACTCATCATGCTCCCCGGCAACGCCGCCCGATTCACATTCAGCGTGTCGAAGCTCTCCCCCACCGAAGTGATGCTGACCAGCAATCTTCAGATTACAAAAAACTTGTTCACCCAGGATGAGTACACAAAAATACGCGAATTCTATAACCAGGTGGTGGCTAAGCAGGCCGAACAGATCACCGTAAAAAAGATAGCCCCATGATACTTTTTTGTTTCCTGTTTCTGCTGGGCACGCCACACGTTACCCCGGCCAAAGAATTCAAATACTCCGTCAGCACAATCCGCGAAGAAATGAAAAAGGATGTGAATGCGGTAATGCGGATCAATCATGAAAAGTTTGTGATTGAATCACCCAAAAATGCTCGATTTAAAGTGCAACGGGCCATAACCATCCTCAACGATAAGGGGAACAAATATGCCGTGGAGGTGATCGGCTACGACAAACTCGTGAAGGTAGCCTCCCTTTCGGCCACCATCTACAATGCCCTGGGCGAACCCATTAAACGAGTGAAGAATGCTGACATTCTTGACATGAGCGCTTTTGACGGATTTAGCCTGTACAGTGATAACCGAGTAAAAGTAGTCGACCTGACACAGGCGGAGTATCCCTACACAGTGGAAGTTGAGTATGAACTCGAGTACCGTGGCTTGCTGGCAATTCCCGGGTTTTATGTTCAGGATACAGAACCTGTTTCTATTGAAACGCAGTCGTTTGAACTGACTTTTCCGAACTCCTTGGAAGTGCGGTACAAGCAAATTCATTTCAGCCAGGTGCCTCAGACAACTACCGTGAACAATCTCAAAACACTACATTGGGATTTTCGCGACCTTACTCCCTTAAAGCCGGAGCCGATGAGCGCCCGTCGGCGCGAATTACTGCCGCGTA
>CANGUI010000097.1 GCA_947457025.1 Flammeovirgaceae bacterium
ATGTGTTGTGCAACGCCATACCCAATGTGTTGTTGCTTTCCGCAACACCTCACAGAGAAAAGAGTGACCACTTCCGCAGGATACTGCAATTGCTGAATGCGGATGCATTCGCAGGGGAGGGCATGCCAACGCAAACTACTTGCGCCAGTGGAGGTTGAATTCACGCCCGCAGATTATCGAGTCGGCAATTTTGCGGAGAGATAATCTTTCGTCTGTAAAGCATGTATTAGCTGAGTTTTGCGTTTCCCTTTTCGGGAATAGCATGTAATAGCACAGGTATTAGAAATAGGTATAAGGCAACGGATGTTGAGATAAATGAAATCAGAATGATCGCCAGGTAAATGTATATGGGAAATAGAATTCTGTGTTTTGCATGTACAAAATGATCTAACGTGAAATTCGGCTTTATAAATCTTTTTTTCCAGGCATACCAAAGCATAGAGTAGTTTGCAAGACTGGAAAAAATCAGGTTCACACTCATGAACATGATGCTCAATTTGAAGTGCCTGAAGTTATAAAGTGTGTTAATTGAGAATGGTATTATGCAGATGAACATTAAAAAAATGATATTTAGCCAGCTACTTACTCTGTCGGTTTTCATTACGTGATGATGATGGAAGTGAGAGCCAATCCAAAAAATACCTAGCGTAATAAAGCCCATACAGTAAATAAACAATTCCTGAATGGTGTGGGTCAGGAAATGGTTATTCAGGCTAATTGCATCCAGACCTTTTGGAATCTTGATTTCCAAAATTATTATCGTCATCGCTATCGCAAATACACCGTCAGTCAGGGTTTGTATTCGTTTGATATCTAAGTCTTCCTCTACTGGCATGTTATAGTATGTGTTAGCTTTTAAAAGTTCAACTGCTACCGGTTTGCTGTTCCCACAATGGCGGTTTTTGGCAATCACATGATTTGAACACCTCATGTCTGATTAGCCAAAATACAGGCTTTTGAATTTCAAGCCACGTCGCTCAGGCAACGGCTGTTTTTGGTTGTTATATCTCCGTCAGCCATTTTAACAAATCGTTCATTACTTCTTCTATATGATACTTGACTTCATGTTTTCCACTTTCCACAAAAATAATTCCTGGTAAATATGGTCGGTATTCTTCGAGCGGGTATAAGGTAAGTTATTTTTTCGAGCTTTTTAAATTACTACTCCACAGCGGTGTACTACGAATGAAAGGACGCGGATAAGTTTTTTTCCACGTTGGGTAGAAGATGGCAGGAGCTTGTATTTCTCGAGAGAATACAGGCAACGTCTGGCACATACGTCGTTCAGGTGGAATATGTAAACCTGCTAAGGGTACTGTGGTCAAAAGGTATGGTGGTAAACATGTAGAGAGAAGGTGGCGTATAAGGGGCTATCAGGAAAGTGTAAAGAAGCTGAACGAGAGTGAACCGCTGCTGATATGTAGAATGGGATCACGCGTTGGCGATACGACCGGATATCTTCACCGATGGGCTGACTGCAATGGGTAGCTGTTTGGTGGTTAAAGGCCAAACAGCACTACGGCGGCAGCAGTTTTTCTGCTACGCATGTTCTCGCGCTTCGTTGACGCCGCTTGAGTATAGCAGTACTGATCGCAATCGAGACGCATTGTGTATTCTGGAGATGTAAGAGCGGAATATAGATTGTGATTAACGCGTGGTCATCGGCAGGCGTGCGTTGGTGAGAAATATGTTGAGTAGAAAATGAATGTCTCACATGAAAACGTTTGCCGGGACAAATGGAGCTAGCCGGTGAACGTGTTAATAAATTTCACAGTTAGGCAGCTGTATGCGTAAACGGGAAATACGCCGCATGTGAAGTAATCAGCCACGTGGATCGGGAAGGTGTAGATATAAGCAAGAGATGGCAGGAGGTATGATGAAACGATAGCAGACGCAGTATCCACGAAGTGGAAGAGGCTGCGAGGAGGAAGTGGCCTGAATCCACGCGGCGGGGTGGGTCAGACCATTACGGAGCTGGGTAGGTCAATGAATTCGAGATAGTGCATACCAAAGTTTGAATTGTTTCAAATAGGCAATTTTCAATACGCCCTGCTGATCTACCACATGGCTGGTGAGCTGCGTTCCACGATTCAAAACATCCGGGCGATCATTTTTCACCACCAAAAATAGAAACGACAGCCGCTTGTACTCCTATTGCACCCACGTGTTCAATGTATTTCGTTTGGCGGCCGTGGTGTATTGATTAAAACCGGGTGCAAGAATGGGTGGACTAAACGTTGCCTGAGCTTGTACAAAGTAAAACGACATCACCGCGAACAGCGCGAGCAGTCTTAGGGCCAAACGGTTCATGCGTCCAGTCTCAGCAGCAGTCGCTTTTCCTTTTGGGCGGAGACCGGTGGCGAACGGTGAACGATTCCCTTGCCGTAATTGGCAGTCGAGGCTTCTCCTTTCAAAATGGCTACATCGAATTGCTGCAGGCGGTTTATCCGGCTCCAGTCGCGGATGATCTCATCGTTGGTGCCGCCCATCAGTTTTTTCCGGTTGACGTTGTCGTCCGGTGTCCATTCCGTGCCCGGTCCGTAATACGTACAAAGGAGCCTCAGATCGTATCGATCAGTATGAAATCGCTCACAGGCATCATCGCTAACCACTTTCAAAATCAACTTGACTTTCGACCGGCCGGTGATTTGGATGAAGGCCCGGATGATCGTGGCCAGATCGTGCGCAAATTCTTTTGCGATGGCGGAATCTCCCCCGACACGGGTTAGCTGAACGTCCAGCACAGCGTCAACGGTGCCAACGGAAACCACGTGATCAATACCTGGAAAATCAATTTGAATCAGTCGCTCAGAAAACGAACGGATACCCTCCGTACCGGCACGCGGCATGAAGACCAGATTAACGTCCGGCTGATGAATCAAATGCCATTCCTGCCAGTCGCCTACTTCACATTGCCGGCCGGGTATTGTCTTTTGCGCTACCGCAAACCAATTATTCAGGAGGCTAACCATCGCTCGGCCGAACTCGTTTGGTAAACACGGAAACTAACGCCAAGAACGACCGCGGCAAACACCGCTATCAGCAGCAAATCGATGGCCCAAACCGGTTGAACGCGGCTTTGATAGCGCGGCTCGGGAAGCTGATCTAAATCGGAGGCTTGCAGCAGTTCATTGGCAAACATGCGGGGAATGAAGTAATTCCGCCAGGTCTCATTGAACCCAATCACCTGATGGCGAAAATCGGTGTAGTGGGCCGTGGATGTACCCGCGAGATCATTTAACCCGGCCTGAAGCAAGATAGCCGGAGACAACACTTTGAATCGATCTACCCATTCCTGTTGCTGGGCTAATGCACCATCGTACTCGTCCAGCACTGGTTGCACCGCCTTCTTCAGAACATCGACCGAAGCAAAATACTTCAGCCAGAACTGATACTGGTTAGCTACAGTTGAGTCCTGTTGACCGAGTTCCGGATGATCGCGGTAGTAGCTGGTCAGAATTTCGCTCGCCCTTTTTTCGGCATCCGCTTCAGCCACCCGGTAGTTGTGAATCATATTGATGCGGGAAGGAACAGGGTAAACCGCATTCGCCAATTGACTGACGATGGAAGGCACAAGTAGCACCAACACCACCCAGACGGAAACCAGCACAATCGCATTTTGCCCCGAAGACCATCCCAACAGACTGACCAGAAAGGAAACGGCAAACCAAAACAAGACATAAACGCAGATCAACAACAGCAGCCAAAATAACCCGGTAGACATGGCAATACCGTGCCAGGCCAGAACGATGAGTAGCGTGGCCGCGATGAGCCCGACTACAACAGCATAGCGAAGCGCCAGTTTGGCCACAAGCCAACTGAACAACGAAACTGGCTGCGATAAGGTAAGCCGTAAAGAACCCGACTCCTTATCGGATGACAGCAGATTATAGCTGAATGCCAGCACCAACAACGGCAACAGGTACACGCAGACAAATGCCAGATCAAATGAGCCGAAAAGCAATTGCACCGGATTGGCCAGTTCTGAAAAACCAAGAGAATAGGCTTCTCCGTACAATTTCGGTTTGGCAAAATGGGTAAACAAATCGCTCTGCCCGGTTGCTACAAACGCCAACGGCTGGGCATCCATGGCCACCACTTTACCCATGCGCTGACCGTACGTGCTGAGTAGGCGCGGATTACGCCTGGCCTCGCCATATTGCCTAAGGCCCCGTGCCACCGAATCAATTTCTCCTCTTCGCTTCGACTCGGCTTGCCGCAACTCTCCACGGGCCTTTGCGATTGACGCCTGCCGTTCCAAAACTTTCTCCTGGCCATTGCGAATGGCAAAAAACAGTAAACCAAAAAAGATCAGCGAGAGCACGACCACCCACCGGTCGCGCCAGACCGAGACCCATTCGTACTTGACGTGTAAGCGAAACATACGGGGGAATTAAAAGACTTTCATTTGACGAACGGCAACGAGCATGCCCACTCCGGACAAAACCCACCACGCCAGCAAAACCAAAAAATGGCCTGCATTCGCCTCTACTATCGATTGGTACCGAACGGGCTCATAGGCAAAATCCGGCACGGCACGCCACAACTTTTCATCGGCCCTGTAGTCCCACTGGCCGGTGCGCGAGTTATCTACCATATCGCCATTCAGCCTGCCCACCAGCATAAGCCGGTACTTTTCAGCTTCATCGGCAAAGTGCCAATGTGCGTGGTAGTCGGTGCGGCACAGGGCCATGGATAGAAACCGGGCCGGCAAAAAAGGAGAAAGCGCAGCAGACGTGCGGTACACCTTCGATTGCTTCTGATAAATTTCTTTCAAAACCTGATAATGCTTGAAGTAGATTTCGGCCTCATGCTCCTCTCCTTTCTGCATCAGGTAACCGTCCCAATTGAAAGGCAACTTCTTCACGCTGTCGACACCATACTTCTGCAGTGTTTCGGCTTCCAACTTTTTCGACTCGGCATTCCAGGGATCATGACCGTTCAGCCCATTCGTTTTGTCTTCCGCTATTTGTTCCTCAAATTCAAGTTGAGTCGGATACGGATAGAGTGCATCCGCCACCACCGATGTCGCCTTGGGCATGGCGAGGCACGAGAGAATCCAAATACCCAAAAGCAAGACAAAAGCGAGGCTTGATTTGCGCACAGATGCCGATACCAAAATGGATACATTGATGAATACACCATAATACAGGAGATAAACCAGCGCCAGCAGGATCAGCGGCCACCAGCTAAAGAGCCCAAAGTCTTCGAGGTTGGCCAGCAGAACACCACCGACCAAAAACACCAGCAGCGTGAGCACCGCTACCGGTGTAAACACGGCCAGCCATTTGCCCAGCGCCAGTTTCCAGGGAGATATCCCCTGGCTCATCATCACCCGCAAGGTACCGCTCTCGCGTTCGCGACTTACCGAGTTGAACGCAATCAGAATGATGAACAGCGGCACCATGAACATCAAAATGAAATCCGGCGAAAGATCACCAAAGCGTGATAGGGCAGTCTGATCCTGCGCAGCCATGTACTGGGCATCGTTCCGTTTGTGGGCTTCCAAATAGATGCTCACACCCGAATACTTATCTACCCCATTATCGAGCAACGATAGCGGGTATTTCGGCTTAAAGGCATAGGTGCCATAGTGCGCAGCCGAATGCGGATTCTTCGAACCCTGACTGACCCATTCACTTCGCGCATTTCTGCGGGCTGCTTCGTGTTGTTCGTTTACCTGCCGGTAATACTGACGACCGACCCCGATGGCCGTCACCACCAGAATCGCCACCGTAAGCAAGGCCACCCTGAATCTTCCTTCACGAAAAATTTCCAGCAATTCCTTTCGAACGATTTCCCTGATCATAGGCAATGTCAATTCATGTGTTTCAAATACAACCGCTCCAGGTCCTGGTGATTGATCTGGTCGGTGGTCATAGACTCGACCAAGTTGCCCTCCTTCATAATGCCAATGTGGGTACCAGTTTCGATGGCGCGAAATAAATCGTGCGTGGCCATAAGGGTGGCAACGCCCAACTCACTGAGTTTCTTCAGCAGCGCAGCAAACTCGTTGCTCGCTTTCGGGTCAAGACCGGAGGTCGGTTCGTCCAGCAACAGAACGTCTGCCTTTTTTGCCAACGCTATGGCTACGCCAACTTTTTGGCGCATACCTTTGGAGTAGGTGGACACGCGCTGGTGGTGGGCCACCTCCCGCAGCCCTGCTTCGTTCAAGTAGTTCGTCAACTCGGCTGATGGATATTTTCGCCCAGCCAGTGCTGAGAAATAGTGAAGATTCTCAACCCCGGTCAGGTTGGGGTACAGCATGAGGTTTTCAGGAATGTATGCCAGCATCTTTTTGGTGGCCAACGGTTGCTGAGCCGTATCCACCTGGTTGATCAAGGCCTGTCCGGAGGTTGGTGATATGAAATTGAGAAACAAGTTGATCGTTGTGGTTTTGCCCGCACCATTGGCGCCAAGAAGGCAAAAGATATCGCCTTTGTTCACCTTGAAGCTGACACCCTTAAGGGCGGAAACTCCATTATACGACTTCGAGAGATTGACCGCTTCCAGCATCCGTTATTTGATTAATGAGGTCAAATGTAGGACCTGTATTCATTAATTGCAACATTGTTGCAATTACAAAGGTGACGAATTCTACCCGATCGGCCTTACCATCACTTTGTCAATCTTCACGCCATCCATATCCAGCACTTCCAGCTGTAGTCCCTTCCACTGAATTTTCTCACCGGTGCGGGGAATATGGGCAAGCCGATGGAGA
>CANGUI010000098.1 GCA_947457025.1 Flammeovirgaceae bacterium
GGTTGTTTCCAACTACAATGTTTCCACCTTCATCAAGGAATTCGTGGTAAAACTTCCTCCCGGCGAAACGCTGAAGTTCGAGGCGGGCGGATACATCCAGATCGATGTACCGACCACTACGGTTGATTTCAAAACCATGGACATCACCCCGCATCCGGAACTTGGACACAAGCAGGATGTATTCAAGGGCGACTGGGATAAATTCAAGCTGTGGGATTTGAAAATGAAAAACGAGGAGCCCATCTTCCGGGCTTACTCGATGGCGAACCACCCGGCTGAAGGCAACATCATCATGTTGAATATCCGCATTGCCACTCCTCCGTGGGATCGGGCCAATAACAAATGGATGGATGTAAATCCCGGTATTTGTTCCTCCTACGTATTTTCCCGTAAGCCCGGCGATAAAGTAACGATCTCCGGCCCGTACGGAGAGTTCCATATCAATAAGACCCAGCGCGAGATGATCTACATCGGTGGGGGTGCCGGCATGGCTCCACTCCGCGCTCAGATCTTCCATTTGTTTCACACTGAAAAAACAAACCGGAAGGTATCGTACTGGTACGGCGGCCGCTCGAAAAAAGAATTGTTCTACGTTGAGCACTTCCGCGATATCGAAAAGAACTTCCCCAATTTCCAATTTCACATTGGGTTATCCGAACCGTTGCCCGAAGACAACTGGCGGGTAAAGAAAAGCCTGGAAGACCGCGAAGCCGATGGTTACCTTGGGTTCATTCATAAATGCCTGTACGATAACTACCTGGGTAATCACCCCGCACCTGAAGATGTGGAGTATTACCTGTGCGGCCCTCCCCTGATGAATGCCGCCGTGTTGAAGATGCTGGATGAGATGGGTATTCCGAAAGAAAATATCCGCTTTGACGATTTTGGCGGGTAATCATCCCCGACGCTCAGATAAAGGAGAGAATAAAACACTCTCCTTTTTTATTTTGTACCTTCACCTAAAGAAAACATGGACATTTCCATTCTCTTCAATCCGCTGCCTGATACCCTATATCAGGCTGACTATCCAAACAACAGTGTCGGGCAAAGCACGAAGATGTATGGCGACAAATTTCCGGATGTGAGCGGATTGCACATAGCCATCATCGGCGTGCCGGAAGAGCGAGGTACCGATAATAACCAGGGCGCAGCATCCGGGCCCGATGAAATCCGCAAGAAACTGTTCCATTTGCGCAAAGGGAATGCCCCCTATCGCATGGCCGACCTGGGAAACCTGAAACCTGGGGTGGATTTGGATGAAACCTACACGCGCCTGAGTGAAGTGTGCCGGATGCTGTTGGAACTAAATGTACTGCCGCTTATTCTAGGTGCCACACACGACCTGGATATCGGACAATACAGGGGATACGAAGACCTGGAAAAACTCATCAACTTACTCGCCGTTGACGCATTTCTCGATTTGGAGGACGACCACCGGGCACCCGCAAATCAAAAACACCTGCACAAGATTCTCCTGCATGAGCCCAATTTCCTGGTCGGCTACACCCATTTGGCACATCAGCTTTATCTGGTGGATCCCCAATCCGTTGCCGTTCTTGAAAAATTGTCTTTTGAATCGCACCGCCTCGGGCAACTTCGTACCGATCTGGCAGAGATGGAGCCCGTGCTTCGCCATGCCGACATGCTGTCGTTTGATGTGACCGCTGTAAAGTCAGCCGATGCACCCGGTAATGCCAATGCCCAACCGTTTGGTTTGACCGGTGAGGAAGCGTGCCAACTCTGCTGGTATGCGGGGCAAAATGAAAAACTCAGCTCAGCCGGATTTTATGAATACAATCCGCGCCACGATGATGGGCAGAAGAAAACAGCTGCCGTAGTGGCCACCATGGTCTGGTATTTCATCGAAGGATTTTACCACCGCAAGAACGAATCCAATTTCAGAAGTAATGATTTTCTGAAGTACACCGTTTCCATGCCTGTTGAACCGGAAGTCATCACCTTTTATAAAAGTAAACTCACCGAGAAATGGTGGATGGAAGTGGCGGTGCCCCAAACCAAGTTATACCTGCGCAACCGCGTTGTTCCCTGTAGCTACAGCGATTATCAAACCGCCACACTGGGCGAACTGCCGGAGCGGTATCTGCAAACACTGGCCAAGTTGAGTTAAAAAAAAGCTGAGACCCCCGATTCTCTCAATCAGTTTGGCGATCTGAGCGGGTACGAAAAATCGCAAAGGCCAGCCCTCCGGTAACCACACCCACCGACGGTACGACCAATAGCCAGTGGGTAGGCTCACCCTGCAAAAGCTGGCTCACCGTTTTGTCGATGCTGTGCAAGCCAAGCAACAACAAAGTGGCAAAGATGACCAGCAAAACAACGTTGTACCACATCGTTGGCCGGTGTGTGGGTTGCACAAGCTGCCGATCATTGATCACCAGAATAAGATATCCGCCCAGCAAAGGAAGGATAAACCCGTTCAGCGTCTGGACGAGTAAAATCACAGGTATGGGCTTCACCTGTGTGACCCCGAAGAAGAGCCCAACCGCAAGCACCCCGATCCATACCCACCGGGCCGAGGTGTCTTTCCAACCAAATACCGTTGTGGCAATTAATGCCGCAGCAAAAGGCGACGTGATAGCCGATGAAAAACCGGCAGCAAACAAGCCGATCGCCAGCGCGTAGCGCCCCACCTCTCCCATTTCCTGTTGAAACACCAGTGCCAGTTCTTCGAATGATGAAAAGGAAGGAACACGTGTTCCAGCCAACAAAATAAAGGCGGTGATTGCCCCACCTGCCAGTACCGAAATCGTGAGTCCAATGCGCATCAACGGAACGGTCTGCCCACGACTTACCCCGTTGCCAAGAAAGATGTTGTAGGGAACGATGGTCGTACCCACCAACCCGAGTGTAAGTAAACCCGCTCCCGCGGGGAACTGTGGGACAATACTATTGGTGAGGAGCGATGTGCCTGAAAACCGGCCGTGGCTTGCCAACATAAAAAAAGCGATGCCCATCAACCCCACAAGCAGCGTAAGTACGGCTGAAATCGCCTGTCGTTTGCCTCCCCACAATATGACCGCAACAAGCAGGCCTAGAAGAAGAGACAGAAAACCGGCGTGCACAGGCCATACCAAACGCAGGCCTGCTACCGCTCCCAGAATGTTACCCGCCTCGTAAGCGGCACAACCCAAAATCACGGATCCGCCCACCAGATAATTCAATCGGGTACCCGAAAGAATACCGAATTTTTTGCGGATGGCTTCGCCTAATGTGAGGTTTGATGAAATCGTCAGGCGTGCGGCAATTTCCTGCAACGCGAGGCAGGCAAGTGTGGAAAACACAACCGCCCACAAAAGCTGGAGTTGAAATTGCGAGCCGGCAGAGACAGCAGTGGTCACTGTTCCGGGGCCGATAAAGGCTGCCGAAATCACCGACCACAATACCACACTACCCAGCGTGGAAGGAATCCGATTTTTCAATGGAAGGATATATAAACGAAGGTACAAATAAGCTGTTGAGTTTCGTTGTGTGAGTTCATTTTCAGGATGCGAAAAGGCAGAAAAAGATCGTGGTGATGATTCGACATACTGCCGCAAATGTAAATTTTACCACACAAAAAGGAAGCCGCAGCCAGAGCACTGAACAAAAACAGAAATACAATGGCCAATGGCCAACGAAGAAAAAACAGGATCAGCCAACGTAACGGCGCCACGAAAATTTGCGTGGCCAATACGACAGCAAAAGTCCAGTTGCGCCCACCAAAAACCTCGCTACACGTTTTTTTGATGGCCGCTGTTCGAAGTCGAGCTTTGCAATCATCACTACCGAACAAATTTTGTACGGCACTTGGCTATGTTGAATAATTTGCCAACATTCAAACCCGAGTTTAGCCCCACACCACATGGCCGTGATCATTCAAAGCTATGCCGAATTTGAGCAATGGGTTGGTAAGGAGATCGGAGTATCGGCATTCCACCGCATCACCCAACAGCAAATCAATCAGTTTGCAGAGGCCACCCTGGATCATCAATGGATCCACACGGATCCGGATCGCGCTGCGCGGGAAAGTCAGTTTCAATCCACCATTGCGCACGGCTATCTCACGCTTTCACTCGTTCCTTACCTGTGGAACCAGATTGCCGATGTACAGAATATCCGGATGCTGGTGAACTACGGCATTGAAGAGATGAAATTCAATCAACCCGTACTGGTGAACAACGAAGTGCGTTTACGGGTGGTGCTGGAGTCGCTTGTCAACCTTCGTGGAATTGCGAAGGCCACCATGCAGGTAACCATGGAAATCAAAGACAATAAGAAACCTGCATTTACGGCGAACATTCTCTTTTTGTATCACTTCAACTGAACTACTCGCAGGTCAACGGATCTCTTCGCCTGGTTTGGTTTTCCAGCGCTCGTGCATCCACACCCACTGCTCGGGATGTTGGCGGATGATCTGCTCGGTCACGTTGGTATAGAGTTGCGTGTTGGCAATCATATCAGCCTCATCATCGCCGGTTTCTACGAGCGGCAGTTCAGGCAGAATGTGCATGTGCTGCTTCCAGTCGCGATCTAAAAAGATATACGTTGGCACGACACTGGCCCCCGTTTTCATAGCCAGAATGGCTGCTCCCACGGGTGTGGACGCCGGCATCCCAAAGAAATTTACAAATCTGCTTTTCACAATCGTATCCTGGTCGATCAAAATCGCAACCGATCCGCCGGACTTCAAAGCCTTCAATAGACGTAATGTCTCACGACCACGCTCGACCGCCACGGCACCATAGGCATTGCGGTAGTCGAACAGCAATTCACTTAGTCGCGGGTCTTTCAACGCCGCCCCGATGATATTTGGTTTCAACCCGCGCAAGGCAATATTCGTAACCTGCAGGTCAAAAGCACCCAGATGGCAAGTGAGAAAGATCACGCCTTTCCCTTTACGGTTGGCAGCCTCGAAATTATCGTAGCCGTGCGTAACCAGAAATGCATTCAGATCAGATAGTGAACGTACGTGTGAGGCGCGCAGGATATCACCCGCATTCATGCCCAGGTAGCGGAACATTTTCTTGTTAAGCGCGATGAGCTCACGTACGGAAAGCTGATCTGCAAACGCCAATCCCAGATGGCGCTGGGCCTTTTCGCGGGTATCTCCCGCGAGGTAGTAAGCCAGCCCGCCAAGAGCACCACATAAGCGAAGCCATGCCACCCGCGGTACCAACTGTGCCATTGCGATCAGCGATCTTACGAACCAATAAACCACCTGGTATTTCACGCGCTTACCAAGAGGGCGGGTATCACTCATGGCGCAAAGATATTTGTAACCCGCGGCTTGCAAAAATCCTCACTTTGCGATGATCGCACGCGCGAATCCCTGCATTTACGTCTGGCGCGGAAGGAGGATGTAGCAGGCGCAGCCAATCAACCCACCAGTACCCGGAAGCGATCAGCGGCCTTAAAATGAGTACCTTGGCAACCCGATGAAGCGACTTCTTCTGATACGGCATGCGAAATCGAGTTGGGAAGACAGCACTCTGGCAGATCTTGAACGACCGCTGAATGCCCGTGGCCTGCGCGCCGCCCCACAAATGGGCAAGCGGCTGCGCGAGCGGAACATCCATCCGGACCTTATGATCACCAGCCCGGCAATACGGGCCAGCGCTACCTGTTCGATTCTGGCAGAAAAACTGGGCTTCGCCGCTACAAAGATTCAGACGGAGCCCCGGCTCTACCATGCCAGCGAAGAACAACTGCTGGAGGTTGTAAGAGCTATTCCCGACCTGAACGACTCCGAGGAAATTGTGGTATTGGTGGGCCACAACCCCGGGCTGACGGAGTTCGCCAACCGCCTGCTTGGGGAACACCTGCAGAACATCCCCACTTGTGGTGTGGTGGAGGCTGCTATCTCCGCTTCCAGCTGGGCCGAAACAACGTGGGGATGTGGAAAAATGGTTTCCTTCGACTTCCCCAAAAAGGGAGGCCAGCCTTCCACTCAGACCTGAAGATGTTTCTTTTTTTTCTACCACCAGCTGTTTCTATCAGGCTGATCGTCCGACAACAAGCAGATCATGATGAATTGCCAATAGTGGTGTGCCTACAAGAGTGTAGGCCTGTGCCCGGATAGTGTACGTCACCTCTTCCGCAAGGATTTTGGCAATGGCAAGAAATCCCAGGCCCTTTTTTTTAAAATCCCCTTTTCGGGAATGCGATAACCAACGAGTAACTTGAAATTCGTAGCATTTGTTGTAACCTGAAACTCGCTGAACTTGACCTGGCGCATAAGATTTACAAACGACACCCCGCCAAACCACCTGTCGCTGTTATAGCCCAGGGCAATACGATTATCGATGAAGGTATTTATGATGATGTCGTAGCGGGGCCGGCCCGTTTCATCCACATAGAAAATCCAATGGTGAGCAGGCCCCCAGGCAAGTGAAATATTCAAAAACCAATTCTTGAAAATCAGGTTATAGGTGTACCCGGGCGCAAGACTGAAGGTGGTGAAAGTAAGATCACCAAATGTTTTTCCAATGCCTGCATTGGCCCGAAGCCGTTTCGTTAATACCACCGAATCAGAATCAAAATTCGATGTGTTGAATGTACCCGCCAGTACCCAGGATCCCCCGCTTGTATACTGCCGCTCGGCAAAGTTATACGCTGATCGAAGCGAGAATGAGCGCTTGTTAAAAACATAGAACCCGTTTACTCCGGAGCTGCGCAACGTAATGTCCGACCGCACGGCCAC
>CANGUI010000099.1 GCA_947457025.1 Flammeovirgaceae bacterium
CAAGATTCTGAACCGCCTTGGCGTGATTCAACTCAACCGCCAGCGGGCGCTGCAGGTGGAGCCGATTCAAAAGGCGGCCTGAGGGCCCCGAAAAAATTTTTGTTTGGACCTGTAATGGGCAGGCCTGCTGCGCTACTGATGGGGTAACATTCACCGTACCCATGATCACTCCCGCCACACCCATTTTCGTGCAGCCCTGCCGGACCCGCCTGTTGCTGTACATCGGCTTTGTTGCCTTGAGTCTTTATTTCATTGCCGTGTCGGGCGATGTGCGAGCGGCAGTCTCGAACCTTGGCATAGCCCTCCTGGTTCACCCCTTCGCCGGGGGGCGGCGGCTGTCGCCCGTCGGTCGCGTGTGGCTGGTAGCTCATCTGCTGGTGCTGGCGGCGCTCATTGTGTGGGGGTGGGGCCCGGCTGTCGCGTAACGGCGGCGGCCCAAAAGCCGGGCGGCACCCATGGAAGTCGTCTTGTAGTTTTGGGCAGTTGGTCTCGAATTTTATGAAGTAGCACTTCGTGCCGGAGTAGTTGATCAACGCCTTGCACACAGCACAAGAGCCGAGGTTTTCTGTTTCCACGACCGAGACAAAAAACGCACCCTGCCGCAGGGTAGCTTCATCAATGCCGCACGGCAGGCGCGTAAAGAAAACGTTCTCGTGCAATTCCCAGTTTTCACCCAGCGCCCGGTAAGCGGGCGTTTCGATGTTGAACACCGCCAGGAGGTAAATACCCGCCACGTACGCAACCTCGAAGCAGGGGCTGCCGGCCTCGCCCGAGGCGCGCAGGCCCGTCAGGTACCCCGCCTCAACGCCCATCCCCAAAAGCCAAAACACTATAATTATCTGCCGTGGGTCGGTTACCACAGCTGCGCAGGGAGCGGTGTCGGTAAAGGTAGGCAACCCCGCGCTGCCAGACGAAGTGTGCAGCGTAGGCGGCCCCGCCCCGTTTATGCGGGGCGGCCCGGCTATCCACTCCAACTCCGCGCCGCGCTCAGGCCAGCCCCTGGCGGGGTTTCCGTTCCTATCCGTGGCCGGGTGCAGCCCACGGATTTCGGGGCGCAGGCACCCGGATGCGCTACCCACAGCCTACTGCCAGGGGTTCATCCGAAAAAGTCGGACTTTCATCCCATTCGGGCCACGCGCTGTTCGAGTACAGGCACAAAAGTTTTTGCTTTGCGTTCAGTAATCGCCCCGAGGTCAAATTCCCGGGCGGATAAACCCTACGCAAATGAAAAAACTGCTTTCCATCTTCACGATCCTCATCGTCATTTTTGCCATCCATTCCTGCGAGAACAATGACCCGGTACCCGAGCAGCCCGATCCATTTAGCCGGGACAAAGAATCCATAAAAGCCCTGATGAAGTCGTTTCAGGAGAGTATCCGCACCCGGAACGGCGCGCAGATGCGCAAGCTGTTTTGGAATGAAAATATCGTATGGGTAGGTGCCGGCCATCCGGAGTCGCATCGGTTCTATCAAACACTTGACCCAAACATTCAGCAGGTTGAGCAAGGCGGCGCATATCAGTTTCTGGATGATCCGATTTATCAAGGCATCGCGTTGGAAGAGGTTTTTTTCGAACCCACTATCGATACAGACGGGCAGGTGGCGCTTGCTTCCTTCAACTACGTATTCAAGGTTAATGGCGCCGCCTCTAACTGGGGGCGGGAATATTGGCAATTAGCTAAGGTGGGTTCGGATTGGAAGATCCTGCACCTGTTGTATTCGTATAATGCCGTAGAAGTGAAATCGGTTCCCCCTTCCTTGCGATAGCGAAGGGTGGTGTCGGAATCAACACGCGTTCGCGGAAACCGGTAAGCGAAGACATCTTGCCGGAATCAAGCGCAGCGGCAACTGCTGATTCGCACGCACATTTTTTTGTGATGTCGATGTATCGCTAAAGACCGCGAGCCCATTCAACTTCTGAGACCACAGGTGCCCGTAATCAAGTCGATAGATCCGTTACGTCACCAGTCCCTGACGCAGCAGCTGATCGATGCGTCTGCGTTTGGCTTTTTTCTGTGCGGCCAGTTTTTTGCGCCTCGCGGCGGGCAAGTCTCTGCTCCTCAGCGCGAGGGCTACGTCATGCCAGTCGCCAATCTTATCTTCCAGCTCGGCAACGGCGGGCATCCGGAAGAATCGGTCTAAGCGTTGCGCCAATCCGGGAGACAGTTCAGCACAAAACAGTAACTCCTTCAGGCGCCTGCGGCAGTTGTGCAGCAGGGCTGCGGGCATGTCGGGCTGCAGGCGTTTCAGCACGCGGTGGCTCATGTGGTCGAAGAAGCCGGAGGGTGAGGGAAGGGGCGTTCTGCTGATTTGGCGTTCGATAGTGGCCGCTGCTGTGCGGATGGATTCGCGCATCTGCGGAAGGCGTCGGCAAAACCGGTGTACGAGGTCACGCTCGCGGGCGTTGGCTGCCGTAGCGCGCCCGGCCACCCGGAAGCGGTTCATCTGGTAGCTGCGGATTTCGCCCGCCGCCCGGAACAGGCGCTGATAGGGGAGGAACAAAGCCTGCGCTTTGTGCGATCCGTAGCACCGCACCAGTGTGCGCAAAAAGCGGATGCGTTTAAGGTTCACCCGCAAATCGTGCAGCAGCGCCGGTGTGGGTTTGTTGATGTAGGCCGCGCACAGGCGAATCACCTCGCCGTGTGTCCGGCGAAAGTAGGCTTTGACCGAGTTGTGGAGGCGCGCCATGTGTGGAATGCCCGGCAGGGATCTGCAAACCTACGCTTTTTTGGGTTTGGCCTCGTCCGGCACCGGTGCAACCAGAGGCCGCGCCCCAAGCTCGATTTTGAAGGGGCTTGCCCGCGGAAGTGCGCACAGCCTCACGCGGGCTGCGGTGTACCACGTGTAAGCGGTAGTTATCGTAACTTCTCCCGGAAGGCGCGTTCGAGTAAAGGATTGGAGGGTGGCAGAGCATTGGCGGTGAGCGTTTCGCCCTCTTGGCCAATCCAGACAAAATGGGGTACATCGAGAACATTAAACTCACGCGCTGCTGCCGATCCCCGGCCCAGCCGGTAATGAATGATGCCGTCGGCAAAAAGATTGAACCGCATCATCGCCGCACGCCACCGGTCTTCATCCTCATCTGCCGACACCAGCACAAAGGTGATCTTGTTCCGGTAGGTTTTTTGCAGCCGCTTGAACAACTCGAGTTCTACGAGATACCGGTGGCAGTCACTTGCCCAAAAACCAACGAACAGCAACTGGCGACCGCGGCTGAACTGGCGCAGCCATGCAAACTTCTTTTCGCCCTCCACGCCGCCGTTGGAAACATGGTATTCGTACTGCTGATAGAGATCGAACTGGCTGTCCAGCGACTGCCCGCCGCCCAGGTCGCGGATGATTTTATCTTCGAGCGGTGTAGTCTTCAACACGGTGTTGCTGTTCCAGAACGCCGGGTTGTAGGGGATTTCCAAGAGCTCCGCTTTGGTGGGTTCGCGCCCCGAGAACTTTTCGGTTTCCCCCCGCCGGATCTCGATTGACATCAGCTCAATGTGGAAGGTATGCACACTGCCGTCGGCAGTTTGCGTGTTGCCTTCTCGGATCAAATGATAGGGGTAATATGTGTTATTGAACTTCCGGTAGCGGGCAACGGACCGCACTTCGTTGGCGCCTTCTGTTCGAACTTCTTCCGCCTTTACAATGGCATACCCGTCCATGGTGATGAACAACGTGCCGCGCGCGGCCGGCAACTGGCGGTAGCCGCCGGTGGTGAGTACGGAGTCGGTTTTGTAGGTGTAGGTTATTTCGTAGACGTTCTGCTCATCGTAGGTGGTGACGCCGTTGAACTCAAACGCGTAGTCTTCGGCATCAATCTTCAGATTGCTGACGTCGCTGTAGAAGGATAGGTGCGTTTGTTTTTCGCGCGCCTGATAGCCAACCACGTCGGCCTGCAGGATGTAACGGATGGAGATCGGCTCATGGCCCTGGGCCATCACGGTTTTGTCGAGACTGCGGCGCAACTGATTCACCCGGATGGCATCGCGCACACCCGCTGCCGCCTGCGGCACGCGGTAGCCGTGTTCCTTCCACACGTCCACGGCCGCCTCGATCAGGCGGCCATATTCGTGGTCGTCCTGGTTGTAGTGGCGGTAGAAGAAATTTTGTAGGAAGGGTTCGGTCGGATAGTTTTCGGCAATATGGGCAAAGGCCCGCCGCACGATTTTGCGGGGGTCTACCTGGCGCCGGAATACCACCACCTCCGCGAGGGCGGTTGTGCTCGCCACCAGCCGCACCAGTGCCAGGCGGTCAGCTGATTCGATCACCTCCGACCGATAGCCGATGCAGGTGATCTTCACAACCGCACCCGGCTCTACCAGCAGAGAGAACTCGCCATTCAGGTTGGTGCTGGTGCCACGTGATGTGCCAACAATACCTACCGATGCGAACGGAACCGGCTCATTGGTTTCGCTATCCACCACTCGCCCGTCCACACGCTGCTGCGCGAAAGCCACCGTGCCGATGGCCAATCCCATGACAAGCCACACGTACATGACATTGTGTTTACGCCAAAGGTAGGATCGAAATGGGATTTCAGAAAAGCGCTGCGGATCAAGGTTGCGTTCCGGGTACGTGTTGCCGTGCACTTACTGCGGCAGCGCCAGGGGCACTTCCATGATCAGCAACTCAGAGTCGGTGGTGGCCGTTACGGGCACCGTTGCCGCCTGCCCGATGCCCAGCCCATCGCGGGTGCGCAAGGCCACACCCTGCACGGTGGCAGAGCCGCTGATCATGAACACGTAAACGCCGTTGTCCGGCCGGTGCAGGGCATAAGTGGCTTCAACTCCGGCGTGAAATGATCCCATCGCGAACCACGCATCCTGGTTGATGCCTACGCCTTCGGTTTCACCAAGCGGATTGACGATAGTTTGAAAGCGGTTTACGCGTGCGGCGGGCGCAAATGTTTTCTGGTCATAGCGTGGCATGATGTCGCGTTGCCTGGGGAATACCCAGATCTGGAGAAAGCTAACCGGCTGTTCCGCGTGGTGGTTGTACTCGCTGTGGGCGATACCCGTGCCGGCGCTCATGATCTGCACATCGTGCTGGCGGATTACAGTCCGGTTGCCCATGCTATCGGCATGCTCCAGATCGCCGGCGAGTGGAATGGAAATGATTTCCATGTTGCTGTGCGGGTGGGTACCAAATCCTTTGCCGCCCGCAACGTGGTCATCGTTAAGCACCCGTAGGGCACCAAAGTGCATACGGGCCGGGTCGTAATAATGCGCGAAGCTGAACGTGTGATACGACTCAAGCCAGCCGTGGTGGGCATGGCCGCGCGTTTCGGCCCGGTGTAGTATCGTACTGGGAGATGAGGTAGTCATGAGCGGGTCAACATGTTTTGGTTGTGATGTGACTGGGCGTGCTTTTGACGGGGCGAAAGGCAATGTTCACTGCACCGCCGGATGAGGTTGTTCGCGGTGCATTCTGCGCGGTCATCCGTGGCCCCGTGTCAATCTGCGTGTGCTTGTCTGCTGCGAAGTTGCCGCGCCCACTCCGCTACGGCCTGTGCCTGTTCGGGTGTGAGACGGGCATCGCCGTGTACCCACAGGTAGCTGTCGAGCGGCATCCATCCATCCATCACCGCCTCTTCCACTTCCTCCAGTTTATGATTCGCTTTTTTGGCTGGGTAGGTTGCAAACTCCGAAAAGTTGAGGTGCTCTTTCCCTTCCTGAATGTGGCTGTTCAGCCACCAGCCCACGGGTTGAATCTGGGCATACCACGGGTAGCGCGTATTGTTGCTGTGGCAGTCGTAACACGACTGCACCAAAATACGCTGAACATCCGCCGGCACAGTGTATACCTGGCTGATATCTGCGGAACTTGCTCCTATGCTTTCATTCTTTGGCGGCCGGATGAATTGGCTCACCGCTAGCACGGCAAGAACCGCATAGGCAATTTTTCGGATCATGAGGTTGGGTTTTTCGGGAGAAAGGTAGAAAATGGTTGTGAATTTTTACCTTTACCAAACCATTTTCGGGTGGTACAAAAATTTTTTCCTCTCGATAAGAATTACCTGCTGGAGCGCGTGCAACTGCAGGAAAAGGACGCGCTACTGGCGCAACTCCTCGCGCTGACCAAAGTCTGCTTCCTTCAGCGCTACAATCCGCTCGGACTGGCTGATCCGGTATCCGAAAAGTTGCGCGCCTTCGAACCCGATACGTTTGTACGTCTCCATTCCTTCTACCTACACCTGGCCGCCATGTACCGCTACAAGTACGGCCACAACCAACTCGCGTTCCTGTGGGATGGCACCGACCACAGCGAACAATACCGGAAAGAATGGACGGCATTTTTCCTGCAGGCCTGCCACCGCTTTTGCCGGGAAGAACTATTTCTCCGGGCCGTGCTTGACCTCACCGTATTTTTTCAGGCCGATGCCAATGCACGGCTGGCGGAAAACCGCATGCAGCATTTTCTTACCCGGACTTTCGAACTCCGCGTGCTGAAGAAAGGCCTGGTGCCTGCCCGTGTTGCCTGACCGGGAATAAGACTTCCTTTTTGAGGCAATTGGGTTTTTACTATATTTCGTAAATGGAATAACCCCCTTACTAACTATGAATCCCCGTCAAATCTTTGTAGCCACCTCTGTCTTCATCACGGCCCTGTTGATTGTTTGGTCTTTCTTTTGGATCGATGTGTTGCTGCTGTTTGTCATAGTGGCCCCGTTAATTTACATGGGTGTCG
>CANGUI010000100.1 GCA_947457025.1 Flammeovirgaceae bacterium
AATTTGCTGAACCACTTGCCCGTGAGGGGGCGCCCGGTGTTCTTGTGTGCATAGAAAATCGGTACCTGGCCCAGGTGCTGCGGAAATGTGGTGGTGAGTTTTCCCGAGGGGTTCACCTCTCCAAACAATACATCGGCAATGGCATCGCCCGCTTCACTGCCGCCAAACCACACGTTGAGGATGGCGGGCACTTGCTTGCTTTCGTCCGTGAGTACAAGCGGCCGCCCGGTGAAGAGCACCAACACTACCGGCTTGCCGGTGGCGATCAGCGCCTGCAATAAATCTTTTTGGGTTTGCGGAATCTCGATGTTTACACGACTCGAAGCTTCGCCACTCATTTCAGCCGATTCACCAAGTGCAGCCACGATCACATCCGACTGCCGGGCGAGGCGCACGGCCTCCTCGCGCAAAGCGGCTTCGCTGCGGTTGTCGCGGTTGAGGCCCTTACCAAACATCGTGGCGTTGGCTTCCAGCACGGCATCGGCATCGAGATTCGAGCCTTTGGCATACACCACGCGGGCCTGTGTTCCCACCGATTTCTGTAATCCGCTCAACAGCGGAACAGATTCGGCATGACGCGCGGCCACACTCCACGTGCCCGCCATGTTCACGGCCGTATTTGCCAGCGGGCCCACCAGCGCAATGGTGCCCTGCTTCTTCAGCGGCAGCACGTTGCCTTCGTTGCGCAACAGCACAAAACTCTGGGCTGCAATTTTTCTGGCCGTAGCCCGGTTGTCGGACGTAAACACTTCTGTTTTGGCACGCTGTTCATTGCAATAGCGGTATGGATCGTCAAACAAACCAAGTTTGAATTTGGCTTCAAGAATTCTGCGGCACGCTTGTGTGATTTGTGCTTCGGTGATTTTGCCTTCGTCCACCGACTTCTTCAAGGTGGTGAGTAATCCTTCACTCACCATGTCCATGTCGAGGCCGGCTGCGAGTGCTCGGGCCGATACTTCCTGAAGATTACCAATACCATGGTTAATCATTTCACTCACACCGGTATAGTCGCTCACCACAAAACCGGTGAAGCCCCACTCGGTGCGCAGCAGGTCGGTAAGCAACCATTGATTGGCCGTGGCCGGGATGCCGTCAATTTCGTTGAACGAGGCCATCATGCTGCCTGCACCCGCTTCCACAGCCGCTTTGTAGGGCGGCAGATAGTCGTTGTACATGCGGTGGCGACTCATGTCCACTGTGTTGTAATCGCGGCCCGCTTCAGACGCACCGTAAAGTGCAAAGTGTTTCGTGCACGACATGATGGTGTTGGGTGCACTGAGATCGGTGCCCTGATAGCCGCGCACCATGGCGCGGGCAATTTCACTGGCGAGGTAGGGATCTTCGCCATTGCCTTCGGAAATGCGGCCCCAACGCGGGTCGCGGGCGATATCCACCATGGGCGAGAAGGTCCAGTTGATACCATCGGCACTGGCCTCCTGCGCAGCCACGCGCGCACTTTGCTCAATCGCCTGCATGTCCCACGTGCAACTGAGGCCCAGCGGAATGGGAAACACAGACTCGTAGCCGTGAATCACATCCATGCCAAACAACAGCGGAATTTTCAGTCGGCTTTTCTCCACAGCAATCTGCTGCATCTCGCGAATGGCAGCCACGCCTTTGATATTGAACAATCCGCCCACGCTGCCTTGTTCGATTTTCTTGGCGATGTCCGAATTCAGCGCCTGGCCGGTAGTGAACTGGCCGGCCGAGGGCAGATTGAGTTGGCCGATTTTTTCTTCGAGCGTCATCACGCGCAATAGCGAATCCACTTTCGCATCCATGGCGGTGGAGGCTGATTTTTTTTCGCAGGCTACGAACGCGCACGCCAGCAAACCAAAAACAAGTAAATTCTTCATACGTCAAATCAGTAGTTAAATCCAAGTTTTGTCAGGCCTTGTTGTACCTCGGGGCACGACATGAACAGCTTCCATAAAAGTCCGCTGCGGTGGTTTTCCATCATCACCACGATCGGGCCCTGATCAATGGCGAGGTACCACGGCTTCTGCCAATTGAAGTGCTCGCTGAAGCCATCGTAAAAACCATATTGATCAAAAATCTTCGTGCCGAGGCTATCGTAGAAATAGTGCATGGCTGCCTGGCTCTCCTCGGGCGTATAGGGAAAAGACGACAACGCGGCCGTGGGCGAGATTACGCCTTTGTCTTCATTCGGACTGTGTGCGGCATAAAACTTTATCGAGTAACCGGCCGTGAGGCCCCAACTGTTCGGGCCATAGCCTTTGTACTGGAGGGGATTTTCTACACAATAGCGGTAGTTGATGAGGGTATGATTAACGTTATGTTGCCAGTAATCGGCATAAGCATCTTTCAGCTTACGCGGATCAAGGCCCAGAAAAGAATAATGCGACCAAAACAGCGGGCCACCATACTGTGGTGCTCCATTGTGTTTGAGGCTGAGGTGCAAGCCGTACTGGCGATGAGCCGTGTCGCTGCGGATGGCGCCCTTGCGGGCCCAGCCTTCGTGGTAGGCTTCGGCCGGAATGCCGTGCGTGGGCGATGCGGCTGCCAGCACATAAGTGATGAGACATTCGTTGTACCCTTCAAGTGGAAAGTTCATGGCCCACTGTTTGTCGGGCGACCAATGCCAGTACAACACGTTTTTGTTTCCGTTGCGGTACCAATCCCATTCCACCCCGCGCCACAACGCATCGATTTTCTGAGCAAGCGCTTGTTCTTCTGCGGTTCCATCTTTGAAATACTGCCGGGCACAGAGCAAGCCTTGTACAAGGTACGCGGTCTCCACCAGATCGCCCCCGTTATCGTTCGCGCTGAAGGGTTTCACCTTGCCGGTTTCGCCATACATCCAGTGTGGCCAGGCGCCATGGAAGCGGTCCGCTTTCTCCAGCCAGTGGGTGAGTTTTGTGAGGTGCGCCACGCCTTCTTGGCGCGTGATGAAACCCCGCTCGATGCCCACAAAAATGGCCATGATGCCAAAGCCCGTGCCCCCCGAAGTGACTACGCTCTGATCGTTATCCGGATAGTCGTTATCGAGGTGAATACGCTCGCACGCAGCTCCGGATACCGGCTCCGCGCCCTTCCAGAAATACTGAAAGGTGTTATGCTGCACGAGCGTGAAGAGCGAGTCGTCCGACAAGAAGGTCTGCTTTGCCGAAGGCGGGCGACAGGAGAGAAGCATCGTGGCGACAGCCATGAGAAAAAGCATCCTCATGGAAAGGTACAGACTGTGTATATGGCGGAGGGGGTTCAGATTTCGGATTCAAAATTTAGGACTTTTACAGGAAGTCGCTGGCGTCGGACATGAACACGAATCCCGCCGCCAGCGACTCACATTTGCAAACTCATTTCGCCCACGGCACCTGCGGCGAGGGGTAGTAGTTCACGTTCAGATATTTCAGGCGACCTTCCTGCTGGGCAAGCCGGCTCTTGTAGTTGTCGAGGTTGCGGGCGGCGGCGGGTGTCCAGGCTACTTCGGCAATGGCGGTGATGCGTGGGAAGACCAGATACTCGATGTCCTGCAGGTTTTCAACCGTCTCACTCCACAAGGGAGCTTCCACGCCCACAATATCTGCCTGCGTGATGCCCGCCTCCAGTGTAGCCGGATCCCAGTTGTAGGCATCGTCCACTTCGATATAGGCCGCCCAGTTCAAGCCGATGCGCGTATTCGAATCATACTGCATGTCGAGGTACACGCGCTTGGAGGGTGACATGATAAGCTTGGCTCCCTTGTCTTTCCCCATTTTTGCGAACTCGGCCCGCGTCCAGTACTGCACCCGATGCTCCCCTTTGATATCGGCTTGCGCCGTTTCTTCCCATCCGATGGAGGTTTTGCCGAGTTTGCGCACAATCTCGATAAACTGGTTGGTAAGTTTGATGTAATCTTCGTGTGGGGTTACCGCCGCTTCATCACCCCCAATGTGGATGTACGGGCCGGGGGTGAGGGCGGCCAGTTCGGCCAGCATCTCCTCTGCGAATTTGGTAGTGGCCGGCATGCTCGACTGCAGGGTGCTGAAGCCCACCTCGGTGCTGGTGTAAAGCTGAGTGGGCCGTCCCTTGCCGCTTTCTTTGCCATCGGGTAATTCGATGCGTCCCTCTTTCGGCACCTTCGTGATGCCGCCATTCAGCTCACCGTATGAGGCGAGGATGGCATTGGTATGACTGGGCATGTCGATTTCGGGCACGATGGTGATGAACCGCTGCTGCGCATAGGCCACCAGATCTTTGTACTGCTCCTGGGTGTAGTAGCCACCGGCGCCGCCGCCCACCTGCGTGCTGCCGCCGTGCAGGGCGAGGTTTGGCCACGACTTGATTTCGATGCGCCACCCCTGGTCGTCTGACAGGTGTAAATGCAGCGTGTTGAACTTGTACAACGCCAGCAGGTCGATGTAGCGCTTCACGACTTCCACACCAAAGAAATGGCGGGCCACATCCAGCATGGAGCCGCGCCACGCGTAGGTGGGCTGATCGCGGATTGTGCCGGCCGCAAGCTCCCACGGGCCCGGCTGCTGTGAGGTGAGTTCAATCTTATCTGGCAGCAACTGGCGCAGGGTTTGCACGCCGTAGAACAATCCCGCAGGACCGCCGCCGCTCAGCTTTACCGAGTCGGATGAAATGGTGAGCACATATGCCTCCGCACCCAGCGCCGTGTCGGTAGAAAAGGTGATCACGTTGGCTGCATCATCCGCTGCACTTTCGGCCGCCGCCAGATTAAAGCCGGTTGCCGGGTTGATCAGCGCCGTAAATTGATCGGCCACTGCTTTCACCACGGGCGATCCGGCGGGAACCAGCACCTGGGTTTTGGCGGTAATCTCAAACCGCCCTTTTGCCAGGGTGGCGCTGACGGGTTTGGGAATGACCCCCTCGAATGCCTTCTTCGCTTCCGGTGAAGCATCCGGCTGGCAACCGGTCAATACGGCCATGGCAGCAACTGCCAGCCACCACCCTCTCCAAGAATTTGTTCTCATTGTTATTTTGGTTTATCTCCGACGCGTGCGTGCAGACAGTGGCAGCCCCTCAGCGGTCTGTGCAGGCCACCCTGACTCAGCAGCATAAAAAATCAGTTGAAGGTACAAACAGAACGCATCTCAAAAAGAGATTTTACAGGAATTATCAAACCGCGGGGTGGGCGGCAGCAAGGCGCGAGCCCCTGCCGCCGCGAAAGATCCGGCGGCTGAACCTGGCACCCACCGGTTTTTTGCGGGCACCTGCGGGGCGGTGCGCATGCGGGGCGGTGCGCAGGTATTGGAATTTTCTCCTTTCTTTGAAAAATTTTTTTTGGGTTATGCGCATGTTGAAACGAATTGCTCTGATCGTCCTGCTGGCCGTGGTTGCCCTCGCCACCGTGGTGCTGATAAACACCTTCCGGTCGGGCGCGCCTCCGCCAGCAGGTGAGGCGATTGCAGCTCCTGCCGTAACGCCCGAGGCGCTGCAGCATTTGCAGGCGGCCATCCGCCACCAGACGATTTCCTATGCAAACCCGGCACTGTTTGATTCGAGTCAGTTTCTGGCATTCCACCGGTTTCTCGAGGCAACCTATCCCGTGTTCCACCAGCGTACCGAGCGCCACGTATTTGATGGGTACAGCCTGGTACACGTATGGCGAGGTACGGACGCGGCTCTGCCGCCGGCGGTGATCATGGCCCATCAGGACGTGGTGCCCATCGAAGAAGCCACACGTGCCATGTGGACGGTGGAGCCGTTTGGCGGCATTGTGAAGGACGGCTACATCTGGGGGCGTGGCACCACAGATGACAAGATCAACCTGATCGCCCAGCTTGAAGCTGCCGAGAAACTCATGCAGGCGGGCCTGCAACCAACGCGGACCATCTATTTTGTCTTTGGCCACGATGAAGAAATTGGCGGCCGCGGGGCCATCGCCATTGCCGCGTGGATGCAGGCGCAGAAAATTTCTGCGCAATTTATCCTGGATGAGGGCGGCATCATCACCCGCGAGAAACTGGCCGGCGCCACGCGCCCGGTGGCCCTCCTCGGCACAGCCGAGAAAGGCTACATGTCCATCACACTCACAGCCGAAAAACCGGGCGGCCACAGTTCGATGCCCGATGCCGAGACTGCCATCGATATTTTGTCACAAGCGATTGTGCGCTTGCGCGCCAATCCGTTTGAGGCGCGGATCACCGAGCCGCTGCAGGGGCTGATGCAGGCCGTGGGGCCGGCGCTGCCCTTTCTGCAGAAAATGGCCTTTGCCAACCCCTGGCTGTTTGGACCGGCGGTGTTGAAAAATCTCGAAAAGACCGGCTCGGGCAATGCCATGGTACGTACCACGTTTGTGCCCACCATTTTAGAGGGGGGTATCAAAGACAACGTTGTGCCGACGGTGGCCCGGGCGACAGCAAACCTGCGGCTGCTGCCGGGTGATGATGCCAAGACCGTGCTGGCGCGCCTGCGCGAAATTGTTGCCGATGAGCGCGTGACGATCGCCCTACAAGGGCCGCTATCGGAGGCCTCACCGGTGACTTCCGCCAAGGGCTTCGGGTTCCAAAAAATTGCCGCCACCATCAACAAATCATATCCGCAGGTAATAGCGTCTCCTTTTTTGATGATTGGCGCCACCGACTCCCGGCATTTCACAGGAGTGTCAGACAACATCATTAAGTTCAGCCCGATGGTAGACCCGATCGGGTTCCACGGCATTGATGAACGCGTGAGCCTCGAAAGTTTCCAGACGGC
>CANGUI010000101.1 GCA_947457025.1 Flammeovirgaceae bacterium
AAATCCGCCGTATGTGCGATCCCGAAGGGATCGAATCTCAGTAACCCCGGATACAAGCTGAAAACAAAAGTCCGCCGTATGAGCGATCCCGAAGGGATCGAATCTCTGTAACCCCAGATACAAGCTAAAAACAAAAGTCCGCCGTATGAGCGATCCCGAAGGGATCAAATTTCAGTAACCCCGGATACAAGCTGAAAATAAAAGTCCGCCGTATGAGCGATCCCGAAGGGATCGAATCTCTGTAACCCCGGATACAAGCTAAAAATAAAAGTCCGCCGTATGAGCGATCCCGAAGGGATCGAATCTCAGTAACCCCGGATGAAATCCGGGGACTTGACAATACTAAACCACAAGAGAAGCTCGATCAAGTGACACGGAATGGCGCGCACCGCATATCAACGCGCAGCGGCCGGGATGCGTAGGGCTTGGTGCCCACGCGCCTCGCGTGGGTACGGAGCGAACAGCGACCCCGAAGCAGCCCGTAAGCCGCCCAAAAAAAAATAACTAAGTCGTTACGCGCAGGATGTTTCCACTCAACTCCGCGCGGTATTGTCGCAATGGCTGCGTGGCAGGCCCCTGCACTACCGAGCCAGTAGTACTAAAAATGCTTCCATGCGCCGAACAGAAAAAGTCGCCTTGGTTGGGCCGGAAATTCACCGGCGTTCCCTGGTGGGTACATGCTCGGCCCAGTGCCGTAAACGATGTGGTGGAGAGCCGTGCAATAATAAGACCATCACGCGAAAGGCTGCCGCCCACGTTTTGAAGAGCTGCATTCTCTGCGAGGGTGAGATCAAGATTCAAATCCAGGTTGGCCGGAACCGGATCGCTGTCCGAACCACAACTCACCAACCCGCATCCGGCGCAGGCCAGGAGTGTACCTGTGCCCATCAGTTTAATAAATTCAAGGCGCTCCATATTTTTTTGGATCAATTATAATAAAAACCTCTTTTAGCGCGAAAGGTTTTCTCTTTTGAGCTTACGCCACCAGAAAAGTAAAACCCCTGCTCCGGCCAGTCCGCCGGCTACGTCGATCAGCCAGTCGCGATAATCCGGGTGGCGACCCGGTATCAGGCTTTGATACGACTCATCCACGAGCGCTGCCCCCATGGCCATCGCACCACATATCCAGATGATCTGCCGGCGGGTAAGCCGAGGAATGGTGACCAGCACACGCGCGAGGAAAAAACTAAATACAAAGTATTCGATGAAGTGAATCATCTTATCGGGTGTAAGCTGAAAGACATACGGAATTTTTTTTCCGGGCACAGAGGAGCCGGCCAAAATAATACCATAGATCAGCGCTGGTATCCACCACCTGCTGAGCACATTCGTCAGCAGCAATCTGTTCACGGTGCCGGGGTTAGGGTCAGGCGCCGGGTGGATGCTTTTTCAATGTCTGCGCGGTTCATGTACATTGTTCGAAACTCACCCTGGGCGTAGCGCTGCGCCTGATCGCCGTAGTGCCTGCTGAACAGATTTCCCGACTGCCCCGAAGGCGAGATGGTGATGCCGTGCTGCCAGTCGGACAAGTCAGTAATTTTCCGCAGGGCCGGACCACCTTTAACGGGAAAGTAGCCCGTGCTGTCGAGATTAAATTGCAGGTTGTTGATCACTTCATCACCGCCATCCACAGCGAACGGGCCAACATTAAAAATCTTATCAAGCGGCTTCACCGCGGCCAGCACATGCGGGTGTGTTAGGGTATGAATCTTTCCCCACGACCAGTCGCCCGGATTGGGGCCACCGGCGGCACGCAGGCGCAGCAGTGCAACGTCTGCCGCGCTTTCAACAATCTGCTGGCGAGATTCTAAACTCGGCGTTTGCACGTTATCCCACCAGGGTGACTGATCATTCGCAAGCAGCGGGAAGCGTGAATTCTTCATAACAGAAGTTGTCATGAGTGTTCGATAAGCCGCAGGGCGTAGCTCATCCTCCATGGCGGCCTGCAACGTGGCCGCGAGCAAGTTGTAAAACACCGACGGCGCAGTGCCGGTTTGTGGATGAGCACCATCCCAGGCTGCGAGCGTACCCGCCATCTGGTGATGTTCCGGTTTTTTACTCTTGCCCAGTATGTCTGCAAAAATTCCTGCCAGCTCAAGATGCGCGTCGGAAGTGGCATCGAGGATGACGGCTTTCACGTCCTCAACCGTCCACTTTTTTTCCTGGCTGAGGAGGCGGTGAATGCGGCCGGCACGGCTTTTCGGGAAATAGTAGCCGGGATACAACACCCCATCCACCGAGTCGGGCTGATTATTGGCGGAGTAGACAAATCCCCCGGGAGGGTTGACCGACCGCGGATTTTTGTTGAAAGGATAAAAACCCTGGTAGTGATGAGCCGGATTAGATGCTTGCAGAAAAAGTTTTGGCTCTGCGGACACCTCACGCACAGGCAGGCGCGCGCACGCCCACCACGCGATGTTGCCGGCACGATCCGCATACATCACGTTCAATCCCGGAGACGTAAACTTTCCGACTGCCGATTCCGCATCAGCAAACGAACGCGCGTGACTGAGCTGGTAGGCAGCCTCCAGCGCGGTGTTATCCTGGTGTGTGAGTTGCCAGAAAAATGCCACGGGAAGATGTTTTTTTGCATCGGGCATATGGTCGATCCGATCTTCTACCCACACGCCAAAGGGAGACTCCGTAACCGGCAACACCACATCGGGCTGACCTTTTACCTGAATGACCTCATTGCGCAAAAGCAGTGCTACGGAATCCGTACCCGCTTTTACTTTACCGTTCTTGCCGAAGGTATCTTCCACAAAAAAATCCGTATCATCATTCTCGAACATCGTTAAGCCCCACGCACAAAAATCCGTCTGCCCCAACAGACCAAAAGGAATGCCAGCGGCATGGTGACCATAGAACTCAAAGCCCGGACAACTCAGATGGGCTTCGTACCAGACTGCCGGTTGTGAGAAGCCCATGTGCGTGTCGTTGGCGAGAATCGGAGAGCCACTGGCTGTACGACTTCCGCTGATGGCCCAGCCGTTGCTTCCCTGCCAGAGCGGAATGGGAATCGATGCGAGCGACTGGTCGATTCGCGCAATGAGTGAATCCAATGACCTTCGATTCGCCTCACCGCGGTAGACGGGAATCTTTTCTGCGTCTGCCGGCGTTTGTATCGCCAGATCACGAAGATACTTTTCACCTAATTCCGTTTTTATTTTTTGCAGTACCGGATCGGTTCGTACTCCCTCGGCAAAGCCAAAGGCCATGATCCCTACTACATGATAAATATCTGCATTGGTAAACGGCTCTTTCGGAATGCCCATCAATGAAAACTCAACTGGCGTGGGCCCCGTGGCCAAAAAGTGGTTCACCCCTTTCTGGTAGGCATGGGCCGCCCGCTGAAAAGGCAGCGAGTCACCCGAGAGATGCCGCTGTGCCTGCTCAATGGCGAATCGGTTGATACCAAGCGTGCGGAACAGTTTATCCGCCCCAAGGGCTTTATCGCCAATGATTTCAGAAAGACGCCCGGCACCGGCTCTTCGCAGCATTTCCATTTGAAACAATCGGTCTTGTGCATGTACGTAGCCCAGTGCGTAGTAGGCATCTGTTTCGTTAGTTGCGTAGATGTGTGGTACACCCGCTTCATCGTACAAAACATCCACACCGCCCGATAGGCCGGGCAGCGTTAGTTCACCATCATAGGTAGGCTTGGTCTTCAGGTACCACCCCCCTCCAACCAGCAGGATGATGCCCAGGAGCACCAAAAAAATAATCCCCAGCCACTTGATCATTTTGTTATCTTTGAATATACCGAAAGATAACAGTTTGAAAAGAATATTCATCGCCTTGCTGGTCTGCGGCACCTCTGCCCTCTGCGCGCAGTACAAATATGGAATCCGGCCACTTTCGTGGGATGCTTATCGGAAAACGGTTGACAAAAATTTTGCAAAGCAACTCGTGAATCTGGAACGCGATATACCGACGCTGTATTTCGATATCCGGTACGCCACCAAAAATAACTTTACAGGAGAAAAGATTTACCCCATGGCCCGCGCATATGTGCGGCGTCCGGTGGCCGATGCGTTGCGGAAAATCCAGGCAGAGTTGAAAGGGAAAGGATTGTCGTTAAAGATCTACGATGCATACCGGCCCTACGCCGCTACCGTCAGATTTTACGAAGTCTATCGCGACACCACTTATGTGGCCTCGCCCTACCGGGGATCACGGCACAACCGCGGCTGCGCCCTGGATCTCACACTGGCAGACGCAAACACCGGACGAGAGGTGAAGATGCCCACCGAGTTTGACTCGTTCCAAAAAGAAGCGTGGCCATCCACGCCCGTGGCTGATCCGGAAGCACGCGCGAACCGGGACTTATTGATCACCACCATGCAAAAGCACGGCTTTAAAGTGAATTCTTCTGAATGGTGGCACTTTGATTTTGTTGGATGGCAGCAGTATGAAATTCTGGACGTTGGCTTTGACGAACTGGAATCAGGCAATTAATTCTCCAAAAAAATGAAGCTACCGCGATTGGCCCGGAACTGGATCACCCTTGCGTTGCTGCTCGCTGCGCTGGCCGAAATCCGGGCTCAACAAACTACCTATTGTAACCCGCTCAACATTGACTATGGATATACACCCATTCCGAATTTCAGCGAATGGGGCCGGCACCGGGCTACGGCCGATCCCGTTATCGTGAACTACAAAGGTGATTATCTGCTATTCAGCACGAACCAATGGGGCTATTGGCACAGCCCGGACCTGTTAAACTGGACGTTCGTGGCACGTAAATTTCTGCGCCCCTGGAACAATGTTTATGATGAACTGTGCGCGCCCGCCGTAGGAATCATCGGGGATACCGTGTTGGTGATGGGGTCCACCTACACCCGCGACTTCACCATCTGGATGAGCACCGACCCGAAAAGTAACGCATGGAAACCACTTGTCGAGCGCTTTGACATCGGGGGCTGGGATCCGGATTTTTTTACCGATGATGACGGCCGCCTGTATATGTACAATGGCAGCAGCAATAAGTATCCGCTTTATGGCGTAGAACTTCATCGTAAAACATTGCAGCCACTGGGCGCCCGCAAAGAACTGTATGTGCTTGAACCCGACCGCTACGGATGGCAACGGTTTGGCGAACACATGGATAATACGTTTCTTGATCCCTTCATTGAGGGAGCTCACGTTACCAAGCACCAAGGCAAATATTACCTGCAATACGGCGCCCCCGGCACCGAGTTCAGCGGCTATGCCGACGGTGTGGTGGTGGGCACCTCACCGCTCGGTCCGTTTGTCCCACAGTCCGACCCCCTCAGCATCAAACTGGGCGGATTTGCGCGGGGCGCAGGCCACGGCGCCACTTTTCAGGATAATCGTCAGCAGTATTGGCATGTCAGCACCATCATGATCTCCGTAAAAAACACCTTCGAGCGGCGCCTCGGCCTGTGGCCGGCTGGCTTTGATGCCGACGGGGTAATGTGGTGCAACACGGCCTTTGGCGACTATCCCCACTTTTTACCGGAAAGCGAAAAACCCGGAGCATTCACTGGCTGGATGCTGCTGAACTACAACAAACCGATGGCCGTTTCTTCAACACTCGGTCATTACACGGCTAACAAAGCCAATGATGAAGATCTAAAAACCTACTGGAGTGCCGCCACCGGCAATGCCGGTGAATGGATTCAAACCGATCTTGGTCGCCTGAGTACTGTACGCGCATTTCAACTCAACTATGCCGATCAACACGTGGATACTGACCGGCTGGGCAAGCGTACCGATCAATACCATCACTATAAAGCATATTATTCGGTGGATGGCAAGAAGTGGTTGCTGCTCACCGACAAAAGTAAAAACACAAAAGACGTACCGCACGACTACGTAGAGTTACCCACGCCCGTGCAGGCCCGTTACATCAAAATCGAGAATCTCCATATGCCTACGGGTACTTTTGCACTCAGTGGCCTACGCATTTTCGGTAGTGGAAATGGTTCAAAGCCGCCCAAGCCCACACAGTTTTTTGTGCTACGCACCGAAAAAGATAAACGCAGCGCCTACATCAAATGGAGCCCGGTAGATGATGCGTATGCGTACAACCTCTACTACGGAACCGCGCCAGACAAGCTTTACACATCCATCATGGTGATGGGCAACAATGAGTATTGGCTGAAGACGATGGACCTAACAAAGGTGTACTACTTCTCGATTGAGGCGATAAATGAAAGTGGTATAAGCGAACGCTCTGCCGTTCTGGTTGTCGACTGATGGGAAAATTTAGCGGGCCTGAGACTGCTCAATTCGTGCCAGTAAGAAATTGATCTTGGCTTCAATTTGGCTTACTAAATTTTCATTGATATCCGATGTGGTAAACAAAAACGCAACAGGTAATTCTACAAAAATCAGTTTCGTACCAATGCGGGTATATCCGATTGTAGGTGAGCCACCGCCGGCGTTGGGCTTCCGCCCGGAAAAAATCCAATCACCTCTTCCAAATCGATTGTACCAAAGATTTTTTCATATTTAAAACCATACCAATCGCGCTGCAAATAGAAATCCATTTTG
>CANGUI010000102.1 GCA_947457025.1 Flammeovirgaceae bacterium
ATGATTTGCCGTCCTCGCAACGGTTCGCCCGTGAACGGAATTTTCTGCGACAGGATAACCTGCCGAAAGAGCTTTTGAAAACCGCGCCAGTCAGGCCAGCGATCGCTGTCCTGAAAAATAAATTTTAATCGTGCCAGGTGTTGATAGAAATGAAACGCATACTCCCGATCAAAGCTTTCCTTATCGGTGAAAGAAGCCCCCAGGTATTGTACAAGTTCAAGCAAATAATCGACCGCGCGCGGAGCATCCGCAGGTTGAAAAAGCACTTGAAAAAATGCATGGGCTTGCTGCAGTTCAGTTGCCGGTAACCGAAGCTGATTGTTTTTCACGATTTTGTGCTGGATTCGGGCGCATTCTTGTTCGGCCAATGCAAGTGTATAAGCATGCCCCAGCACAGCAGACACTTCCCGGTACGAAAATGCATCGTCCTTCCGCCTCACCTGCATTTCAATCAGCAAATCGAGCAGCGTAAAAAGAGGAGTGGCCGGCAGTGGGAAACCCATGGTGACGTTAATGCACGTCAGTTCCTCGGGCAGGGAATGCAACACCGGCAGCAGCATCGCTTCGTCTGGCAGCACGATGACCGTGCGGCTCAACTCTTGTTCACGCTGCTCCGTTGGAATCTGCGCCAAAATCTCCTTTACCCGCTCACCCGCCAGTTTGGCCTGACCGATTTTCTGTGAGACTCCTGTGAGCACAATCTTTCGCTGGACGGCAAAGTGCGCAGGCCATGCAGACGGAAATGTCTTGCCGAGAACAGGATGCCTGCTATACAAACGGGCGAATGTGCCGGCCTCCTGACGGGCATCATTAACATAATACGCATCGTAATCCCAAAATACGCGGGCACCCTGCTTCACATAGACTGACAGCAAAGTTTCCTCCGCGCGGGTGAGCGCATTAAAACCGGCAAACACGACCGAGGCTGCCACACCGGTATTCGGGGGCTTTTCTTCAAGCAGGCCGGCTACCTCGCGGTGAATCAACCCTTCGTACGCAAATTCCCTCTGGCGCAACGACTTTACAAACTCCGCATACACCTCCGGAAGCTTTCGCCACAACTTCAGAAATTCCTCTTTTGTGCGCGATGGCTGATCTTCGAAATGCAGCCAAAACTCTTTCAAAAAAAACTTTTGCTCGTCCGTCAGATAATCGAACGTTTCATCCAGTTCCTTCAGCTTGCTCAAGTCCTTAAAAAGCAAACCTGCTTTTACGCAATACCTATCGACCTCATCGAAATCGCGCAGCAGCATATCGCCCCAGAAATAAAATTGATCAAACGGTTCTTCACGCCCGATCACCCGTGTGTAGATGCGGTACAACTCATAGATAAGTGTCAGCCGGTCGGGCTGGTGCAGGGTGCTGTGTTCCTGAAAAAATTCTTCAATGCTGACCAACCTGGGCGACCACTGCGGCCGTGTGAGGCGCTGGGCCAAGTAGTGCTGAAAAAACAATCCCGCCCTTCGGTTGGGAAATACAACCGTTAACTGATCAAGCGGAAAGCCCCCATCTAGTATGTCATTGGCAAGTTGTTGCAGGAAGGGTGTCATTATCAAACCTGTTACTTGTTAGCATAAAAACCGAAACAACCGAAACGGAACTTTATGTAATGCTTCTACCTCCAAATCATCCGTCCTAACAAGTTCATTTTCAGCTACTACTACCTGTTGAATCAATTTACATCGTCCCCCTATCTCAAAAATAAAAACGCTCTTCATCCTAAATTGGCTCAGCTAAACAAAGAACCACTCGATCCATCCAAAACCTCCACCACCTCGTTATTTTGCACATACAGCAAATAGGCATTCACATTCGGATAGCCCATCGCCCCCAGTACTGCTGCATATTGTTGCACTTGTTCCTGATCCCCGGCCGACTTCTCACCTGTTTTAAAATCGACAATGACGGTGGCGGACTTGCCGATCATTACGCGGTCGATCCGCTTCTGCCGATCACCCGGCAGGAGCACAGAGGCCTCCGTTTTCACTTGCCACTGCTTCTCAAACCAACCCGAAATCACCGGATGCCGCATCATGCCCTGAATGCGGGATGAAACCCATTCCTGCACGTGCTCATCCACCGGGTTCTCTTCAAAAAATATTTTCACCGCCAAGGAACAGTCCTCCCGGTGATGGATCCTCGCCAACACCTGATGGAGCAAAATGCCTTGATTGATTTTAGTGCGCCTGTCGCATATTTCGGTACCAAAAAATTCGCTACCCTGCCGCTTGATCACCAGCCGCTTGCGCCAGTCGCTGGACGCGTATGTATTCAGTCGAATCGGTCTGATAGCTTCCTGTGGCACTGCTGTTTCCAGCCGTTTCATTTCTCCTTTTTCAAAAATCAGTCCGCTGAAATGACTGGTAAACTCCACATCCGCAGAGAGCACCTGGTGTACAAGCTTCGCGGTGTCAGACATGCTGTTCTCACCATTTTTGGAAATGGTAGGTTTCGGAGCAAATACCAACATGCCCCACTCCGCCCGGGTGAAGGCCACGTAGAGTAAGTTCAGGTTGTCGAGGTAGCATTTTGTACGTTCCTGCCGATAGGTTCCTGCAAAATGGGTGTTCTGCAATTTTCCGGAATAACTAACAGCCAAAGGCCCAAGCGAAGAAAATGGTTCCTCCTCACTGTGTACCCACAGCTGCGGGGACTTTTTATGGTCCATTTGCCAACTACAGAAGGGCAACAGCACAAACCGAAACTGCAAACCCTTGGCGTTGTGTATGGTAAGAATGGTTACAGCATCCATCGAGCCCGACCCCTGAACAGATCTTTTGCCTTTGTTGATCTCCCACCACTCCAGAAACGACCGCAGATCGGTTTTCTCCCGCATTGAAAATTCCAACACCATGTCCTGAAATGCCTGAAGGTAGGCGAGTTCTTCGGCTTTTTCGCCCAGCCTGAAAATCCGGATCAACTCCTCGGCCAACTCAAACAGTGATAATTTCGTGAGGTGGTGTGCCTCGAAGATAAATTCCTCCGGAATAAATCCGGCCAGTTCATTGCGTTCTACCTTCACAAACAAATCGCGCGAAGCATCTCCAGCTAACTCAAAAGCCAGTTGGGCACGTGCGATCTTATCCTCCGGATTGATAAGGAATTGAAATGCGGTGATGAGTACATTAACCGACCACGACGCATCAAGTCTCAATGAGTCATTGGACACCACATCGTACCGGAAGTCGGGTTTTGCATCAGGGGATTGCTGATGTTGCAGTAGAAAGTTCGCAATACGTTGACCCTCTTTGTTTTCGCGAACGAGAATGGCAATGTCCTTTAAAGCCACACCTTTTTCCTTCAATTGCTCCAGCCGCCCTGGCAACTGTTTCAATACACGCTCCTCCCACCTCTCTTCATCTTCTTCCAAAAATTCAATGCGCACATAACCTGCCTCCGGCCATTTGGACTTCAACTGCGCCACGTCGCCATACACCCGGGCAGGTAATTCATCTTCCACCGCCTGGGCCACCAACGGTGCCGCACCTGTAAAAAAACGATTATTGAATTCTACCAGATGGCCGGCACTTCGGAAATTCCGGTCAAGCGCCTGCACGTTCACACGATCGGCACCAAACCTCCGGGTTACGTCACTCTGCAGCAGCTGTAAATCGCCACCGCGCCAGCGGTAAATGGACTGCTTGACATCGCCCACGATCAGGTTTTGGTAATTTTGGTCAGCTGCTTCGCTGAGCAGAGGAACAAAATTCTCCCATTGAAAGCGGCTGGTGTCCTGAAACTCATCCATCAGATAGTGTTTATACCACGACCCTACTTTCTCATAAATGAAAGGTGTATCGCTATCGCGGATTAAACCCTGGAGGAAATGCGGAGCGTCCGACAGCAGCATCACATTATTTTCGCTTTTGTAATGCTGCAACTTGCGCATGACATCGGCCAACATACCAAAGGCATAGTAATTTTTTAAAATGATATTCGCTGTGTTGTAGCCAATGACATGTCGTTCATCATATGCGGCCATTTCGCGTAGAATCGGCAGCAGGTATCGCTCAGCTACTGCTTTCATCTTCTCACGATTTACTCCATCACCCGCCCAGGCCTGGGCATCGGCCAGATAACTTTGAAGTCGGGGCGCTCTCATTTCTACGTATTTGCCGTTCGAGAAATTCCGGAAATAGGTATAAGCAGTTCCTTGGTTTTTGTACTTAAAATCCTCAACCGAAAGCCCTTCTGCATTTATGATGGCCAGTGCTTTATCAGCGTTGGTTTTCATCATCTCTTCAAAATCTTTTTTTACTTGCCTCAATACCTGTAAAGCTCCTTCATGGTTCTTATTGGACTTTTCCAGAACCAGCCGTTCCACCCGCTTGAATTCTTCGGTAAAGACCTGGCGCGCAAAGTCCTCCAACGACCGCGTGATATTCCACGAAGCCCCATCTTTGACGCGATCGCGTGAAAAGCACACCACCCATTCCGTTAGTTGCTGGTGATCCGGCCCCAATTCATCCAGCAAAGCTGCTACGACTTCTTCCAGCACCAGATCATTGTCCAGTTCGAGCCGGAAGTTGCCAAGGAGGCCCGCCTCCCGCGTAAAAGACCTGATCACCCGTTGGAAGAAAGCATCGATGGTGCTGACGGAAAACTGCGAGTAGCGATGCAGAATCAGCGAAAGCACTTCTGCACTTCTATCACGCAATTGCTGATCGGTAAATCCCAGTTCGTTTTTCAGTTCTTCCGCTAGGTTGTTGGGCTGCCCGGATGCAAAGTTGGCCAGGTATTCCAGAATCCTTTGCTTCATTTCCTGCGTAGCTTTTTTGGCGAAGGTCACTGCCAAGATGTGGCGAAAGCCATCGGCACCCGCTGCGAGTGCCAGCTTGATATACTCCTTTGCCAGCGTGCGGGTTTTGCCGGATCCGGCCGAGGATCGGTAAACAGTGAAAGGCTTCTGCATCAGATGTACAAGGTAGTCAGGAATTGGCTCTCACCTGCATGGCATTAAAAAAAATTCCGGAATCTAAGTATCAGCGAAAATCAATACATTAGAGGTACTATTTCTATGCTTCGAGCGCTTTATTTTTTTCTACCGAAGGTGTACTTCTCGTTTCCCGTGCAACTGCTGCTCAATAATTTCAGGCGGAACCAGGTGTTGATTCTATGCTGGATCATTCTGTT
Organism: Flammeovirgaceae bacterium; assembly: GCA_947457025.1. GTDB lineage: Bacteria > Bacteroidota > Bacteroidia > Cytophagales > Cyclobacteriaceae > ELB16-189. The sequence continues at coordinate 5,134 of CANGUI010000102.1, forward strand.
CGCCATGATCACCGGAAATTTCGGGCGGTACTTAGGAATACCTTATCTTTTTCTGGATCCGGAATACCTTAACCGGGTTGATTTCACCAGCTTTCTGATCATGGGATCGGTAATGGCAGGATTCACCACGGCTTTTCACATTACCGGCTACATCAATGACGGTCACCGCTTTTCCTTTATCGGTGCGCTGCCTAAGCCCTTCACGCGCTTTGCCGTGAATAACAGTCTCATACCAGTTGCTTTTCTGACTGTCTACCTCTATGAAATCATTGTGTTTCAGGTCAACAACGAGTACCAGAGCCAGTACGGTGTGATCACGGCCCTGGCGGGGTTAATCACGGGTTATGGTATTACGATTTTAGGTTTTTATACCTACTTCCGTTTTACCAATAAAGACATCTTCAGGTATGTGGTATGCCGGATTGATGACCGTCTGAAATCAACCGTCAAAATAACCCGTGCCAGTGCGCTTCGAAAACTGGACATTGCCAGAAAAAAGCAGGTGCGCGTAGACTACTACTGGGACGTCCTGAGTTTCAGGCCAGTTGAAACTACCCGCTTTTACGATAAAGCCACCATCGTTCAGGTTTTTGACCAAAACCATTTCAATCTGGTTATCATCGAACTTTTCATTTTTGTCGTAGTGTTGATATTAGGCGTATTCAAGGATAACCCGATTTTCCAGCTGCCTGCCGCAGCCAGTTTTATCATCTTCCTCACCATTTTCGTCATGCTGTCGGGCGCCTTCAAATACTGGTTCGGGGGTTGGTCGGCCACGATGGGACTCATTCTCTTTTTGCTGGTCAACTATTTGGTAGGTGAGGATTTCTTCAGCCGGAAATACGAAGCTTTTGGATTGAATTATGCCACCGAACCTGCTCCCTACAACATCGGATCACTTCAGCAACTCAACGACAGTGTTCATCAGGAGGGAGACCGACGCGTTACGCTGATTGGCCTCCGGAACTGGCGCAAAAAATTCGGTGAAGAAAAACCAAAAATGGTCTTTCAGTGTGTCAGCGGAGGAGGCAAGCGTGCGGCACTTTGGACACTGAATGCGTTGCAGCATGCCGATAGCCTGACAACCGGTGCATTCATGCGCCAAACGATTTTAGTGACTGGCGCTTCGGGGGGCTTGATTGGTGCCAGTTATTTTCGAGAGTTAAAACTCCGACAGCTGCAGGGCGAAAAAATCAACCCCTATGCAGCTGTACACCGTAACCGGATTGCCACCGACAACCTCAATCCCCTAATTTTCAGTTTGCTGGCCAATGACCTTTTTGTTGGCTTGACGCGATATGAATACGGTGGCATGACACACAAACGCGACCGCGCCTATACATTCGAAGAGCAGCTGAATGAAATTACAGAAG
>CANGUI010000103.1 GCA_947457025.1 Flammeovirgaceae bacterium
CGGCCACCGCCGGGCTGAGCCATTAATGGGGCCCAGCACAGCCAGGTCGGCAAACCGGCTCTGGTGAACCACAGCAAAGCCATCCGCTACCGGCAACATAAACTGAAAGTCAACGTTGGCGCTACGGGCCTGCGCACCGATTTCATGCTGCCACTCCAGGCGCTCGCCGCCGGTAGCCGCCTTAATGGGCTGAACAAAATCACTGAGAAAAAAACCGGTAAATCGCTTACCCAGCACATGGGCAAACAAATGATCTACCTGGCTGAGCGCAAAATGGTCGCCCTGAAAGTCTACCGGTATGAGAATGTTAGGATGCATCCGATTCGGGTTCGCTACTTGGCCGCCCGGTAGGTCCAGATAGCACAATCAAGGTGATTGACAACATCTTCTGCGATGCTGCCACTCAACAAATGATTCAAGCCCCGCCGCCCGTGGGTACCGATGGCTACGATGTCTGCTTTTACGTCCCGCGCGAAGGCTGCGATGCCTGCCTCCTCGGTGTAATCATTTACGATGTTCAGGGTGTACTGCTGCAACATGAAACGGTCGGCAAACGCCTGCAATTGCGCTTTGGTTTCGGCATCGCGCTTGAAGAGCGCCGGCGTGTTGACGTGTACGATGTGCAGGGTCGCCCCAAACTGCGATTGCAATTCTTTCACCTTCATCGTCAGTTCTTCCTGTTCGGTGTTCAGGTTCGATGGAAAAACAATGTGCTTCACCTGCGTGAGTTGATTCTTCAGTGCGATTACCGGCACCGGCGAGGTACGGACAATCTTCTCTGCGTTCGAGCCAACCAGAAACTCCTTCAGCCCGGAGGCACCTTGGGTACCCATAATTACCAGATCAATCTTTTGATCTTCAATACACTGCCGTATCGTTGGTGTTGTGGGTCCATACTCGATCAGCGTGATCACCTTAGGGCGCTCGGGCGCCCACTTGGCCTTCATCTTATCGAAATTCTTCATGGCCTCAGCTTTGAGGTCTTTGAGGTATGCCTCTTCGAATGACAGCGTAGGCATCAGAACCGTGTCGTGCATGACGGGCAGTTCGATGACGTGCTGCAACACAATCTCACCCGCTTGCTTTCTGGCTACCTCAACGGCAAACTTGAAGGCCTGCACAGCCGGCTCAGAAAAATCACAGGGAACCAGAATTCGTTTCATAACTAACGGGTTAATGTTGTTTCAAAAGTAGAGGTAAATTCACCCAAGGCTACTGATAAGGCTCAAGTGAAAAAATGACTTTTGTCAGCCTTTCGGGCAGCGTAATCATGGCGTGCGGGAAAATCTTTAAAATGCCCGAAAAAAGCCTACAAAAAATAATACCCGGGTGCGCAATCGGGTACCATTCAGATTAGTTTCGCCGCCATCCGCTGTTGCCCTCCTGCCAATTCGTATGCCTTGTTCAAAAAATCAGTGCAAGGCCATGAGCGGACTTACAAATCGATTACCCTTAAGTTTCGGTGAAAAACGTAGGCAGCCTCAGGCAAGAATCAGATCGGCCTGCTTAGCTAGTTTTCGCGCATCCAGTACGCGGATTTTCTTGCCTTCAAAAGCAATCAACCCATCATTCTTAAACTCCGATAAAAGGCGGATAACGGTTTCGGTGGCCGTGCCCACGATGCTGGCCAGATCCTCGCGCGACAACGCCAGGTCAATCAGTTCACTGCCCTCCCCTTCCATTCCATAGGTTTCCTTGAGCATCACCAGGTTGGCGGCCAGTCGCTCACGCACCGACTTATGCGCCAACTCAGCCATTTTCTCTTCCATGATGCCCATCTCGTGGCAGATCGACTTTACCACCCGGCGCATGAATACCGGATTTTTTTGCAGGACTTCAAAAAAGTGCTCACGAGGAATGAAACAGATTTTCGCATCTTCCAACACCGTGGCCGATGCACCGTAATACTCCTCACTCAGCAACGCCCGGTAACCCAGGAAGTCACCCGGCTTGGCGATATAGATGATGTACTCCTTGCCCTGAACATTGTTCTTAAACACCTTCACCTTTCCCCCGTTCATGCAAAAAAGGCCCATCGGGCGGGTACCCTCATAGAAGATGTTCTGACCCTTTTTGTAATGCACACAGGTCTTGTGCATGTTAATCCGGTTCAGATCTTCCGGCTCGAGCCCATTAAAAAGTGAATCCTTAAGATGATCACACAGCAGGCACGGGATATTGAACTCTACTTTCGCCATGGGCCGAAATTGGAGAAAAATCTACTCGCAATCAACCCCTGCCCAACGCTACTTGAAAAATAGTGGGGCACTTACCAGGATTACACAGAAAAAAGCAACCCGGTTCCAAAAAACAGCACAAAAGCGAGTGTTGTTAGGGCCATTTTCCTCAACAACGGATCAAGCTCGTCAGATCGTAGTTTTACTACTCCGTGGGCAATTTCCACTTGAAACGGTAAGGTTAACAAAAAGATAAACTGCAGGGGCGAGCGGTAGTTGAGCAGCACGAAGCCGACCGCTGATGCGGTTGCTGTTACCATGATGATCACCTGATACCAGGCCGCAGCCCTTTTGCCGATGCGCACGGGCAGCGAATACTTACCCGCTGCCCGATCGGATTCAAGATCGCGCATGTTGTTAATATTCAGCACCCCGATTGAAAACAGGCCGCAGCTCAAGGCAGGCAAGACGTCCATCCACCGAAAGGTATTCGTAAAAAGATAGAGCGAACCCATCACGCCCACAAAACCAAAAAAAATCAAAACAGAAAAATCACCCAGCCCCACATAGCCGTACGGCTTTTTGCCCACCGTGTACCCGATCGCCGCCAGGATGCTGGCCACGCCAAGCGCCAGAAAAAGAAGTAACTCTTGCCAGCGGGTACCAAATGCGACCGCGAGCAGGCTCAGCCCGGAAATGAAACATAGCACCACAAACAGCAGCACCGCATTTCTCATCTGCGCCGCAGAGATGGCGCCCGACTGCACAGCACGTTGTGGCCCGCGGCGCCCGGCATGGTCGGCCCCGTGTACCGAATCGCCATAATCATTAGCCAGGTTGGAGAGAATCTGCAGCAATACGGTAGTGAGGCAGCAGAGGAAAAAAATGAGCCCGTCAAACTTTTGGCGATCGGCAGCCAAAAATGCCGCCATGGCCACACACGCCAGCGAGAGTGGCAGCGTGCGCAACCGGAAAGCCTGAAGCCAAACCCGCATCATGACGCCGAGAAAATTATTTTTTAATCAAGGCGTCAAGGGAGTATTGGCCCGGGCCGAATAAGAAGATCGCCACAAAGGGTATCAGAAAAAGGAAGGCATGCTCCCGGTCGGTCACGGGATCACCGGCATGGATGACGAAAATGATGATGAGCATGGTCGCGATCAGCACCGCCAGCGCCGGGCGGGTAAGCAGCCCCGCGATCAGGAGCGCGGAACAAACCAGCTCCGAAAAAACAGTTAGCGCTAGCGACACAAATGATCCTACGTGTAGCGGGTCTGGCCAATCGGCCACCTTTTCATCAAAGTGGATAAACTTATTCCACCCATGGATGGCCAGAAAAAAACCTGATCCAACCCGCAAAACCAAGATCGCGAGATCCGGATTGTACCGGTGGGTACCAACAAGCAATTGCTTTAGCCTCATACTACTTGATCGCTGCCAGGATTACCGGGTCGAGAGGCTTCACACCCGATTTGAAAAACGTCACCTTTGTGCCGTCTTCGCTCACCACGAACTTGGCGAAATTCCAATCAGGCACATCGCCGGTCTTCGCCTCGAGCCACTTGTACAGCGGATGCTTGTCGCCTCCGCGCACGGAAATCTTTTCGCACATTTGAAAAGTAACGCCGTAGTTGCGCTCACAGAATTCAGCGATGTCGGCTGCGCTGCCCGGCTCCTGCCATAAAAAGTTATTGGCCGGGAAACCCAAAACCGTAACCTTATCGCCATACTGCTCGTGCAACTTTTGCAGATCAGCATACTGTGGCGTTTTTCCGCACTTCGATGCCGTGTTCACGATCAACAATTTTTTCCCTTTGAAGTCCTCCAACCGGACGTCCTTCCCATCGAGGCTCTTCACCACAAAATCATAAATTGATGCAGATGTCGGTTGTTCACCTTTCGCACGCGAAAGCTTACCGGCCAGAAATGCAGATAGACTCATAAGTACAACGGCAATTAGAATGATCTTACTTAACTTCATGGGCTATTTCCTGAGGTTTTACCTTGGAAGGATAGAACGTAACGGTTCCATCCGGGCGCACCAGGTATTTGCAAAAATTCCAAGTCGGCTCTTTGCCGGTCTTTTCTTTTAGCCACGCATACAGCGGGTGCTGATCATTGCCCTTGACGCTGATTTTTTCGAACATCTGAAAGGTTACGCCATAGTTTTTCTGACAGAATGTGGCAATCTGGGCATTTGTACCCGGCTCCTGCCCCCCAAAATTATTTGCGGGAAAACCCAGAATGGTAAGCTTGCCGCCATGCTGCTTGTGTACCTCTTGTAAGTCGGCATACTGGGGCGTGTATCCGCATTCGGAAGCTGTGTTCACAATCAGCAGCGTTTTGCCTTTGAACTGCGAAAAATCGACAGACTTTCCTTCCAGGGAATTGATCTTAAAGTCGTACAACGAGGGTACTGCGGGCATCATGGCAATAAGAAGTAGTAAAAAGGTCGTTTTCATGTTTTTTCGTTTTTGGTAATGAGAATTTGTTAGGGGGCACCATGCCGGACTTGCCTCTGGCAGCTCTCGGAATGATTTAATGTGTAAACAGAGGCAGGCGCTGTTTTGTTTCCAATAGATCGTGAATATGATTCAATATGACAAGTCCGAAGCATGCACCCCGCAACTGGCCACAACGCCAAACGAATGACCGTCTTGAGTATTATTTAAGAGCTCTGCAGCCCGTCACCGAATTCAAAACGGAATCAGTAAATGAAAATGTATATTGAAAGGAACGGTAGCCAACTACCATGGCCTTGTGGTTTTTAATCTCGGCAACACTCTGTAAGGAGCATCCAACTTCGTTGAATCTTACAAAGATACTGCCGTTATCGGCACCAGCTAACACCCCGTTCAATATGCCTTGGCAACAGGTTGCGGGATCTGGATTTTCAAATCCGCCAGACGCATTGTTGATTACTGAGTAAGTCCCGCCTGGCAAGAGTTCCGCGGCAGTTCTCACTCCATCATCAAATACCTCAAAGGACAGCCAACGATCAGTTTCGTTTACAAATACAAATTCAACATCAAGGCGGTATTCAACCTCTCGCTCGCAATTACCGAAGCTAAAAAGCAAAATACTAATTCCAGTGAGTGAATAAAGCCCGTAAACGGTCTTCTGTAGGATTTTCATAAGTATTCCGGATATTGTTCTCCCATTCTTCCCAGGTTGAAGTCGCGCCTAGTATATCTTCTATTTGCTTGATTGTGTAACCAGTAATATCGTCTTGGGTAATATTTTCCGAACCTTCGTTTATGTCCTCAACAAATCCAAAAGGATTCAAAGGAGCGCGAGCGTCAATTAAATCTACAACAAGTTGGGTATAATCAGGGCGAATTGTCGCGCCCCCGCGATAACCTGGATACCTAAGGCTCCCTAGCGCCCATTGAACACCTCTTGCCCAACTTTCCTTAACTTTACTTTGCGTGTTATTGTCATTCCAATTACTCTGTCTAAGCTCCCAATGGGAAGCATGTGCAAGTTCGTGAATCGTTGTTGCATAAATGTTGCGGCACGTGCCTCCATTATTCCAAATCCTTATCGTTGAGGATATGCCGAGAAATCTACAATCTTTGCAATGGCTCCCATTTGCATCTTCATTTCGCTCATCCCAAACTGCAAGTTTCAACGATGAACGCCAAAAGGAGTTCTGCGGCGGACTCTTTAAGTCCAACCTGTTGCCGTAATAATAATCGTGACAGGCTTGGTACACTATTGCATACATTCTCGATGCACCACTACTGATTTCCAAGTTCCAGTTTCCTTCCATTTTCGGTCCATTAAACAAGGCTTGTCCTAAACTACCACTCCGAATGTCGTAGTCATACCGCTCCCACGGAATGCTATAGTTAGCGTCGCGGTTAAATGTACCGTTACAAGAAAAATTACCGTTTTGATCTGTGATGCCCTCATAAGTTGTAACCCATCTCCTTGCCTGAACCTTTGCCCCCTGAACCCCAACTAATCGTTGTAGCTGGTCATCGAAGAGTTGGATTCTCCCCGCCGGGCGCCAATTCCTAGACTGAGTTCTTCCAGTTCGTTTTGAAGCCACAGGCAGATTATCTGTAATTCTCAAAGCCTCGTCAACGAGATCTTCAATCAAATCACTTGGTGCCAGCCGGCCGCCTTGCGCGTTTAAATCGTATCTCTCATCCGGGATAGACAACTCAGCGAATACCTCATAGTCGATCCCAACAGGGAGAACTTTTCCAACTCTGATCGAACTATATAGGTAGGTCGGTTTATCGAATGGTAATGAAGGGTCATGATAAAAGGAACCCGAGCTCGATAGTTCGTAATCA
>CANGUI010000104.1 GCA_947457025.1 Flammeovirgaceae bacterium
AAAGCCTCGACAAATGCGGGATATAAACTACGTTCAACCAAGATGCGGGAACCGCAGAGGCAGATTTCGCCCTGGTTGGTGAAGGCTGCCCGCACCGAGGTTTTTACCGCCTGTTCAAAATCGCAATCGGCAAAGACCAGGTTTGGATTTTTGCCACCCAGTTCAAGAGAGAGTTTTTTGAGCATGGGCGCTGCCGTGCGCGCGATGTGTTGGCCCGTGGCTGTGCCGCCGGTAAATGAAATCGCCGCGACAGCCGGGTGCGACACGATGGCCTGCCCGGCCCGGTTACCCAGGCCATGCACGATATTGAGCACGCCGGTAGGAAGGCCGGCATCACGGCAGGCGCGGGCGAGCAAGAAGGCAGTCATGGGCGTGAGTTCGGAGGGTTTCGCCACAACGGTGCAGCCGGCGGCAAGTGCGGGTGCGATCTTCCAGGTGAACAGGTAGAGGGGCAGATTCCAAGGTGAGATACATCCCACTACGCCCACGGGTGTACGCAGGGTATAGTTCAGGATGTCGGACGAAGTGGCATGGGCCTCGGAGGCAAAGTGAATGCCGGCAGAGGCAAAAAAGCGAAGGTTTGCGATGGCGCGCGGAATGTCCATGGTACGGGCCAGGCTGAGGGGCTTACCCTGATCCATGCTCTCGGCGAGGGCAAACGATTCGCTGTCGCGCTCCACAATCGCCGCAATTTTTTCGAGGTAATCTGCGCGCGCGGCGGCCGGAAGCCGGCTCCAGTCTGGCAGGGCGTGTTGCGCAGCAGTAACTGCGCGCTCCACGTCGGCCGCATCGCCGGCGGCAATTTCCGAATACACCTCACCGGTGGCGGGGTTGATGTTGGGCAGCCACTCGGCCGGAATGGAAGGCTGCAGGTCGCCTGCGATATAGTGGAGAATGCGTTCCATCCTCATAGGGAGCCGGTGCGGCCGCCATCCACCGGCAGGTTAACCCCGTTGATGTAGGCAGCGGCGGGCGTGGCGAGGAAGGCAATGGCTGCGGCCACTTCTTCGGGAGTAGCCATGCGGGCGGCTGGGATTTCGTCAATCATCTGCTGCCGGATGGCGGCCTCTGGTTTGCCACTGCGCGCGGCCCGCGTGCGAATGATATCTTCGATGCGGCCGGTTTGTGTGCTGCCGGGCAACACGTTGTTTACTGTAATGCCAAGGGGTGCCAACTCGAGGGAGAGCGTTTTGGCCCAGTTGGCCACGGCCCCGCGTGTGGTGTTGGAAACACCCAAACCCGCGATGGGGATTTTTACCGAGGTGGAGATGACGTTGATGATGCGGCCATAGGCGAGTTTTTTCATGCCCGGCACGAGGGCCTGCACGAGCAAATGATTGCAGATGAGGTGGCTGTTGAAGGCGCGCAGGAAATCCTCCGGTCGCGCATCGAGGGCAGCACCTGCGGGAGGGCCGCCCGTGTTATTCACCAGGATGTGATAGTGGGTATTCGCCACACAGGCTTTTGCCACGCGCGCGACCTCATCGGGGTTGGCAAAATCGGCTACAAGAAAATCGTGGGCCTGCGCGGCCGGTGTTGGCAGTTCGCGTGCCACGGCGGCGAGTTTCGCCGCATCGCGCGCCAGGAGCGTAACGGCAGCGCCCAGCAGCGCCAGTTCCACAGCAGCAGCTTTACCGATTCCCTGGGTGCTCCCCGCCACGAGGGCCCGCATCCCTGACAAGTTGATGTTCATTGGGTAAAGATAGAAAAGAATCAAAGCGCACGAGTAGGGCCGGGCGCAGGCATTTTGTATTTTTAAAACCTAAACGATACCCTGTATGGCGATCCGAAAACCCTTCCATCTCAAGCAGTGGATTCACGACAACCGCGATCTGCTCAAGCCACCCGTTGGCAATAAGAACCTGTATGCCGATGCAGGCGATTACATCGTGATGATTGTGGGTGGACCAAACGCACGCAAAGATTTTCATTACAACGAGACGGAAGAACTGTTCTACCAGCTGGAAGGCGACATCAACGTGCGCATCCAGGAAGGGGGCAAGCCCGTTGACATCCCCATCCGCGAGGGCGAAATGTTTTTGCTGCCGGCCGGTGTGCCACACCGCCCGGAGCGCCCCGCGGGAAGTGTGGGGTTAGTGATTGAATGCAAGCGCCCGGAACCTGAGGTGGAAGACGGTCTGCTCTGGTTCTGCGATCACTGTAACCACACGTTGCACGAGTATCGTTTTCACCTGGACAATATTGAGAAAGATTTTCTGCCGCGATTCCGCGAGTTCTACGGATCGCTGGATTACCGCACGTGTAAAAATTGCGGCTCGGTAATGGAGGTTGACCCGCGTTTTGTATGATGATGCAAAAAGAGGAACTCGCCCGGCGGCTGACATCCGAGTATGCCGCTTTTGCTGAAACCGTGCGGCGTCTGCCGGCCACGCAGCAACAGGCGTCGGCCGCGGGCAAATGGTCTGCCGCACAAGTTGCCGATCACCTGCACCGCAGCCTGAAGCCGCTGGTGCTGGCATTCCGCCTACCGCCGTTTTTGTTGCGCCTATTCTTTGGCAAAGCCAACCGCCCGTCGCGTGGATATGAAGAGCTGGTTCAAAAATACCAACTGAAGCTGGCCGCCGGTGGCAGAGCCGGTCGAGGCTTTGTGCCACCTGCCCAAGTCGATGCGGGAATTGCGCTGACGCGCATGACCAGCAGCTGCGCGCAACTTGCCGCGCGTATCTCTGCTTTCTCAGAAGCACAACTCGATCAGCTGATCCTGCCCCATCCGCTCCTCGGCAAACTCACCCTGCGCGAGATGATTTACTTTACGGCGTACCACGCCTGCCACCACCGTCTTCAAATAGGCTGATGTATGGGTGCGTTTGAAGCTTCCCTTGCTTTCGCCCGCCATTGCGACCGATCCGATCCGCTGCGAAAATACCGGTCGATGTTTTACATTCCGCCAGTGGCCGGTAAACCATCCGTCTACCTCTGCGGGAATTCGCTGGGACTTCAACCCCGCCAAACCAAACGCTTCGTTGAGGAGGAATTAGCCGACTGGGCGAAGTGGGGAGTAGAGGGGCACTTCCACGCGAGACGACCCTGGCTGCATTACCATACGTTTTCAAAAAAAGCGCTGGCGCGACTTGTGGGGGCTAAGCCGATCGAGGTGGTCGCCATGAATCACCTGACCGTGAACCTGCACCTGATGATGATTTCATTTTATCAGCCTACAGCGGAGCGGTACAAAATCATCACCGAGCACGGCGCTTTTTCCAGCGATCAGTATGCGTTCGAGTCGCAGGTACAGCACCATGGCTTTGATCCGCGGGACGCCATCATCGAGTTGCAGCCCCGTGCGGGCGAACACCACCTCCGCACCCGCGATATACTTGATGCCATCGCACAACACAGCGCGCAGGTGGCGTTGGTGATCTTTGGCGGCGTGCAGTATTATACGGGTCAGTTTTTCAACATCTCCGCCATCACCGAAGCCGGCCATCAGGCCGGGGCTTTTGTCGGTTTTGACCTCGCACATGCCATCGGAAATGTCCCTCTTTCCCTCCACAAAAGCGGGGTTGACTTTGCTGTGTGGTGCAGCTACAAATATCTCAACTCCGGACCGGGCGGCATTGCCGGCGCATTTGTGCACGAGCGCCACGCCCACGGCGCGCTGCCGCGGCTGAGTGGTTGGTGGGGGCACGACGCCCGCAATCGCTTTAAAATGGAAAAAGGATTTAGCCCAATGACCGGGATTGATGGTTGGCAACTTTCCAACTTTCCGGTGTTGAGCGGCGCAGCGCATCTGGCCTCGCTGGCGTTGTTCGATCAGGTGGGGATGAGCGCCCTGCGCAAGAAGAGCGTACGGCTCACGGGTTTTCTGGAGTACCTGCTCCGCTCCCTCGATCCCGAAGAGAAGCATTTTTCGATCATCACACCTCGCCGCAGCGCTGAGCGGGGCTGCCAGCTGTCGATTTACACGCATCACAATGGGCGGCAGTTGTTTGAATTTCTCACACGAAAGGGAGTGGTGGCCGACTGGCGTGAACCGAACGTGATCCGGGTTGCACCTGTTCCTTTTTACAATACATTTGAAGACGTATTCCGGTTTTCAATCTGGCTGCATGAGGGCATCAAGCGCTTAGATCGCAAACAAGGCGAGGCACCCATCCAAAAAAGGAGTTGAAGGTGCCGCGCAACATGTCGTTGAGCCTTCGTTACTTCACTGCTGGTGGCACCAGATCTTCCCATTCAGTTGCTTGCTGGTAGGCATGGGCGAGCAGTGCAGGAGCGCCTTCACCAAACAACTTCCCGAGAAACGAAATACTGGTGGGTGCGCCCTTATCGTCAAAGCCATTCGGAATTACTACGCACGGATGGCCTGTAAGATTGGTGGTGAGCAGTTGCGTGCCGCCAAACGAGGGTGAGAGAATCACATCGTAATCTTTCAGCCTGGTATGATAGAGTTGAATCAGTTGATAGCGATGGCGTGAGGCATTGATGTATTCCACCGCCGGTATAAATCGCGCGGCACGAAAAATGTTTGGCCACGCCTGCTTGCGCTGATCGGTGAGCGCATCATCCCGGTTGGACCGCGTCAGTTCATCAAATGAGGCAGCGGCCTCCGCTGTAAGCATCAGGCGCAGCGGTACTACGGGCACATCCATCGGCACGTCCACGGCCACCAGCTCAACTCCCAGCGATCGTATCACCTCGAGCGCCTTCGCATCATTCGCTTTTCCGGGATATGTTGCCTCGAACAGTGCTTTGAAGTAGCCTATTTTCAATTTTTTCAGATCCGTGCGGGCCGAAAAGTTATAGGGCGCCGCGATGCTGAACGGGTCGAACTCGTCTTTACCCTGAATGACCGCCAACACGATGGCGGCATCTAACGCTGACCGGCAGATCGGGCCAATCTTATCCATGCTCCAACTGAGCGCCATGGCGCCGTGGCGGCTCACGCGTCCAAACGTCGGACGAATACCGCTCGCGCCACAGCGTGTGGAGGGCGACACAATGCTGCCCAATGTTTCCGTGCCGATTGAAAATGCGACCAGCCCGGCCACTGTGCCAGATGCCGAGCCGGCCGAGGAGCCACTTGAGCCCTGTTTCAGGTTCCACGGATTTTTTGTGACACCTCCGTACCAAATGTCGCCCATCGCCAACGCGCCGAGCGTAAACTTGCAGAGCAACACCGCCCCGGCCGCTTCGAGTTTTTTCACCACGGTGGCTGTTCCGGCGATCACCTGATCCTGGTAGGGTGCCGCGCCCCAGGTAGTTCGGGTTCCCTCCACCGCCATCAAATCTTTAATGCCATAGGGGATGCCGTGTAATAGGCCGCGGTACTTTCCTTGCTTGATTTCTTCGTCTGCGGCGCGCGCCTGGGCAAGTGCAGTTGCTTCCAATACCGTGATCACGCACTGCAGCGTATCCGCAAATGTACGGATGCGATCAAGATAGAGTTGCGTGAGTTGTAGCGACGTAACTTTGCGGGCGCGCACCAGTACCGCCAGTTTGTAGACCGGAAAAAATGCGAGTTCTTCCAACCGCGCCGGCATGGCCACCTGCTTAGGCAATCCCCAATCGTGCGGAACCTGTCGGGGCTCCATCACAAAACCTTGCGGAATGGGGTTGAATACTAACGACATGGGCACAGCATTTTGCAACGGGAGCGTGTGCAGCGCCTCGTACATTTTCTGGTACTGAGCTAAATCGCCCATGAGCGAATCACGCTCGGCCGGAGTCAGAGCCAAACCCAGAAGGGGTTCAATCGCCTCGGTAGGCTGCGCCCGGTTTTGCGCTACCAAAATGCCCGAAAACACCATACAAGCAAGTACAAAAAACGCATACCTTTGGAGAGGATTCATAGTCAGATATTTTTTGCCAAGCTACGGATGAAGAAGTACTTTTTAAAACTGTATCACTACAACGCCTGGGCGAACGATCGGGTGCTCAGTTGTCTGGAACGACAATCGGTTAACGACGAAAAGACCCTGTCACTCATGAGCCACCTGCTGGTGGCACAATACCTGTGGTTGCACCGCATCGAAGGATTACCGAAACCAAACTATGAACTCTGGCAGCGCTACCCACTTACGAAACTGCGCATTATGAACACCGAAATCAGCCAGCGGTGGCTCACGTTCATCGAGCGCCAGGACACGTTCGAGCGCGTATTGAAATACCATAACTATACTGGCGATTATTTCGAAAATCAGGTAGAGCAAATCATGATACACCTCGTTAATCATGGCACCTACCACCGCGGCCAGATTGCGCTGCACCTGCGCCAGCAGGGGTACGATCCGATCAACACCGACTACATTACCTACGACCGTGTAATTTCCGGTCAGTGGAAAGTTTAGGATTGCCGGCGCGATTCGCGGCGCCTGGTCGGACAGACTGCCGGATCCGGGTTGGATAGCCCCCAAACAGAAAAGTAATTGGACCTCCTCATTTTTTTTACTACTTTGAATGAAATAATGCACCCACATGAAATACCTGGTCTGTTTTTTCTGCATCATCCCAATCGCT
>CANGUI010000105.1 GCA_947457025.1 Flammeovirgaceae bacterium
CGTAGGCGACAAGAAAAAATTCGATCGCCCTGTGCTGGTAACCATTAACCAGGAAAATCAAATTCATCGGGTGGGATTCATTACGCAATCCGACTTAACGAACCTTGGGCTGCCGGATATGGTGGTGGTGTACTTTCCCCAATCGTATGCCGTAGCTGGCGATCATTTTGTCGTGCCGCGCGAACGGGTAAAACTCCTGGATATTTCCGGGCCTGCCGCGATGAAGTTTATTGTATCCGGCGGGATTTCGGGTTTCTAACTGATCACACCTGAACCCATCAATTCGCCTTCGTCATACCAGGCAGCGAACTGACCTGGCGTAATGCCGCGCTGCGGCCTGTCGAATACAATATACAAACCCATGTCGCGCTGATGCAGCGTACAGACTTCCAGCGGCTGGCGGTAGCGAATCCGTGCGAGAAATTTTTTAGAATGTCCGGATTCCAGACGCAGGTCTTCGCGTATCCAATGGGTGTCGGACGTGGGGATAAAAAGTGCTTTGCGGTAGAGCCCCGGGTGCTGTTCGCCCATCCCGGTGTAGATCACATTCGCTGCCGTGTCGGTGCCAATGACAAACAAGGGTTCTTCGAAGCCCCCCAGATTCAGGCCGCGACGCTGTCCGATGGTATAGAAGTGCGCGCCTGTGTGCTCACCGATAAGGGGGCCGCTTTCAGGATGCAACGCATACGGCCGGCTGATCGCTTCCAGATCCACATCCGTAGCTTCCCGCTGAAATACGGCCGCATCGGCTGGCACGTTGATCACTTTGCCTCTCTTCGGTTCAAGCCGCTGCTGGAGGAAATCCGGCAGATGAACCTTTCCTACAAAGCATAAACCCTGCGAGTCTTTTTTCTCGGCCGTGGCCAATCCTACTTTTTTTGCGATGGCGCGCACGTCAGGTTTTAGTAATTCGCCTACAGGAAAGAGTGCCTTCGCCAGTTGCCGTTGGGTGAGCTGGCACAGAAAGTAGCTCTGATCTTTGTTTGGATCTTTGCCCGCGATCAGGCGATATACCGTTTTTCCGTTGATCACAGTTTCGGCTTTGCGCGCATAATGGCCTGTGGCCACAAAATCGGCACCCAGTTTTAGGGCGGTGTTTAGAAATATATCAAACTTGATTTCACGGTTACATAACACATCGGGATTCGGTGTTCGGCCGGCCTGGTACTCGGCAAACATGTAATCCACGATCCGCTCTTTGTACTCCCGGCTCAGGTCAAT
Organism: Flammeovirgaceae bacterium; assembly: GCA_947457025.1. Lineage (GTDB taxonomy): Bacteria > Bacteroidota > Bacteroidia > Cytophagales > Cyclobacteriaceae > ELB16-189. The sequence continues at coordinate 1,222 of CANGUI010000105.1, forward strand.
CGCCTGGAACGGAATGCCCAGATGTTGCGCCACGATCATGGCATCGTTGCTGTCGTCCAGCCACGGGCATTCATCGCTGATGGTCACGCTGTCGTCATGCCAGTTTTTCATGAACATGCCAATCACCTCGTAGCCTTGCTCTTTGAGCAGCCACGCCGCCACGCTGGAATCTACACCGCCTGAAAGTCCGACAACTACGCGTTTCATGCACTTTTAAAATCAGGTACCTGTTTTTAGCGCTTCATTAATGATTTGATTGAATCGTTGTACAAATTGTTCGTAATACACACCTGTGCCCGGCCCGGAAAAACCGGTGTGGATGTATTTTACTTTTCGATCCGTACCAATGAAGATGGTAGTGGGGAACGCCAGCACATGATTGAGCATGGGTAAGGTGGCTGCCGCTTTTTGTTTGTCGCTCGTGCCGGCGATCACGAAATCGTAGGGCACGTTCAGCTTTTCTTTCATCTTTTTCACGCGCTCACTCGCATAGGTAAAATCATCTTTGCGCTCGTAGGCCAGACCCAACACTTCCACACCGCGGCCCGCATTCTTCCGGTACCAGTCGGCCAGGAATCTGGTTTCGTCCATGCAGTTGGGGCACCAAGAGCCAAAGATCTGGAGCACGAGCACCTTATTTTTAAAACGTTCGTCTTGCGGAGAAATCAGACTGCCATCCAGCCCGGGGAATTGAAATGTAATGTGATCGAAGCCCGGCTTCAGATAGGTGAGGTGCTCGGCATCCGGAAGGGCAGCGTTGGCATTTTTCACGCCAACGAATTTTTCCTGGCCGCTTTTACCTGAGAAGAAATCCCCGTGAAGGGAATCGCCCGTCAAACGCGCTTCGAAAATGAAGGCGTGGTTCCCATCGAAAGCGCTTAGTAACAGTTGGTCATGTACCACATTGCCCTCCAGGTAGCGATAATCACCGGTGGGTCTCAGGAACGTGCCGGTAACCACGTTGCCGGTTTGTTTGAAAACCCCAACGGCTGGGTAAGCCACGGTGTCGTGCGAGAAGGTAACTTGATACGTGCCGCTAAAGTCGACACCAGCCGCGGTACTGGCAGGTGCGAACCGAAAGTCTTCCTGAAACCTGGCCCGAAAGGGTAACGTGGCGTTAGGGGCATAGTTCTTTACAAAACTCCCTGTAAGTTCATCGCCCGCGATGCGAGCGCGCAATTCTGCATCGAAAATGTGCAGCACCATACGCACCGAATCGTTTGTGACGGTTACCTCGTCCAACAGAATTTTTTCTTCTGCGTTGTTGATATCTACGGTGTAGGTGCCCTTTGCATCCTGCGCGACATCAAATGTAAACGGCACTTCGCGTTGTTGCATCTCAATTACTCCCCGCCAACGGCCGGTTTTTATGTTGGTATTTTTTGAGGTACAACCCAGCAGGAGCCCGAAGGCCAGCAAAAAGATCAGCATGCGCATAATGACGATGTTATGAAGTTGCAAAAGTACGATCCCAACGGCACTTGCCGCCAGTGGTTTTACTCCGGCTTTTTAACCTCTTCAGAAAACAGAAAGTTCCGCTAGCGCGAGGCTGGCGCGTGCATCAGTGATGGTAATGCGCAGCCGTGCGGTGGTTTGGTCGCCCACATCCAGAATTCGTTTGTAGCCCACGGTTGTAGCCGTTGCCACCTGCACCCATTTGTTGTTCTTGAAAATCTCAGCCTTCCAACTCCTTACACGTTGCCCCAGGGCGATGGCTTCCTGAAGTTGCACATAGCGGATGATTTGCTCGCGTGGCCATTGAAGTTCAACCGAAGCGGAAATCACCTCATCGTCTGTCGCCCAATACGTGTCCGGATTTCCATCGATCAACAGCCCGGGGCTGAACTCCACCGCATTACCGCGGTAGTGGTTTGCACGGATCGTGGCCTCGCGGGCGAGGTCATGCGCAAACCGTTCATTCAGCAACACGCGGAATCCGCGCAGGGCAGCCACATCGTTTTCGTGTATCAGTCCGCGGCTGTCAGGGGGAATGTTCAGCAGCAGCGTAGAGCCGCGCCCCACAGAAGTGAGGTAAATGTTGAACAACTGCTCCGGCGTTTTTACTAATGAATCTTCTCGGTCATGATAGAACCAGCCCGGACGAATGGAGACATCTGTTTCGGCCGGGATCCAGTGGGTACCGCCCTCGGAGCCAGTGTTAAGCAGTTGCTCGATACCGGCTTTGCCTGCGTAAAGTGTGTCGGGCGTAATGGTATTCCAATTTGTTTCACCTGCGATTCCTTTCTCGTTGCCCACCCATCGCGCACCGGGCCCGGCATCGCTAAAGAAGATCACGTTGGGATTGAAACTGCGCACGAGATCCAGCGTGGCAGGCCAATCGTAATAACTCGCACCATCAATTTTTCTTTTTTCGTGGGCGCCGCCGTAAAAGCCATCGCCCCCGTTGGCGCCATCAAACCACATCTCGAAAATCGGGCCGTACGTTTGGAAGAGTTCGCGCAGTTGATCGCGATAATAGTTTACATACGCGGGCGTGCCGTAGTCGGCATGGTTACGGTCCCACGGAGAAACGTAGATCCCAAACTCCAGCCCTGCCCCCCGACAAGCGGTGGCCAGCGCCCGCACCACATCGCCCTCGCCATTCATCCACGGGCTTTGCTTTACGGAGTGTTGGGTGTGCGCACTGGGCCACAGGCAGAAGCCATCGTGGTGCTTGCAGGTAAGAATCACACCTTTGAAACCGGTTTCTTTGAAAGCGGCAACCCATTGTTTGGCATCGAAGGCCGTGGGTTGAAACAAGTCGGGGCTTTCAGCGCCAAAGCCCCACTCTTTATCGGTGAACGTGTTGATTGAAAAATGCACAAACGCATTCATTTCCATGCGATGCCAGGCCAGTTGGCTGGGAGCCGGTACGGGTAGTACCGGGGCGGGCGGAGGAACATCTTTTGGCGTACAGGCCACTGTGGCAAGCAGCCACACGATCAGATACGAGGACCGGCGAGATGAAAAAGGCATTGTATTTTGTTTCTTGACAAACGAAAGATACCGAACCTTGCGGAATGATCATGCAACATCTACAGGTAGTTGAATTGGCCTCCGTACTAGCCGGGCCAACGGTAGGTCAGTTTTTTGCGGAATTGGGGGCGCGGGTGATCAAGGTGGAGAACCCGCACCTCGGAGGGGATGTTACCCGAAGTTGGAAATCGGCTTGGGAGGCTACCGATGATCGCTCAGCCTATTTTGCCTGCTGCAATTGGGGTAAGGAGAGCGTAGCGTTAGATTTAACGAAAGCGGCCGACAAAGCTGTACTTTATGAGCTGATTCCCAACGCAGACATCGTGATTGCCAGTTACAAGCCGGGCGATGCCGAAAAGTTGGGTGTTACCTACGACCAACTCCGGAATTTAAACCCCCGCCTCATCTACGGAGCCATCTCAGGTTATGGTGAGGCCGATGCGCGCGTGGGTTACGATGCTGTAATACAAGCCGAGGCAGGTTGGATGCACCTGAATGGCGACGCCGCAGGGCCGCCTACCAAAATGCCGGTGGCCTTTGTGGATTTGTTTGCTGCCCATCAACTGAAAGAGGGCCTGTTAGTGGCACTGCTAAATCGTGAACGTACAGGCCTTGGCGACTATGTATCGGTAAACCTGCTTCAAACCGCACTTTCAAGTCTGGCCAATCAGGCAACCAATTATCTGGTGGGTGGGTACAATCCACAACGGCAGGGGTCGGCCCATCCTAACATTGCCCCTTACGGGGATTTGTTTACCACCTTGGACGACAAGCAGCTGCTGCTGGCCGTAGGCACTGATCGTCAATTTGCAGACTTATGGGCGTTACTGGTTGGCGGGGCAGTGCCATCCGATTTCAAAACCAACGCGCAACGGGTGGCCTACCGCGATGCTTTGGTGCGCCGCTTGGCCGAAGCAATTGGCGGCTGGCGTGCGGACAGTTTATTGGAGCAGCTTCATCGTTTGAAAATACCGGGCGGACAGGTGCGATCTGTAGCCGAAGCTTTGCGCGACCCCATGGCTGGGGCGATTACCCTTTCTGCAGATGGTTTGCAAGGCCTTAGAACCTACGTGGCGCAGCACCGGGCGGGGGTGCTTAGGGGTAACCTGGGCGCACCGCCCCATCTGCCGAAAGGCGAGTAGGCAGGCCGCCAAGCCGTGTTGAAATGCTTGTTTTGGACCGATTACCTGGCCAGCACCCGGCAAAAATCTCAAGCCAAGGTTTGGTAGCTTCCATTCTTTGGATACCTTTGCAGTCCGAATTTTAAAAGGGTATCAAAAGAAAACATAAATGCCTACCATTCAGCAACTTGTAAGGAAAGGCCGGAAGAAGATGACGTGGAAGTCGAAGTCTCCCGCCCTGGATTCCTGCCCGCAGCGCAGGGGTGTTTGCACGCGTGTGTACACCACAACGCCTAAAAAACCCAATTCAGCGCTTCGTAAAGTAGCCCGCGTACGCCTCACGAATAGTAAAGAGGTGAATGCGTATATCCCGGGTGAAGGCCATAACCTACAGGAACACTCAATTGTGTTAATCCGCGGCGGCCGTGTGAAAGACCTTCCCGGGGTGCGTTACCACATCATCCGTGGTGCGTTAGACACCGCCGGTGTGAATGGTCGTCTGCAGGGACGTTCTAAGTATGGTGCAAAACGGCCAAAGGCTGGGGCTGCTCCGGCCGGTAAAGGCGCAGCTGCTCCCGCGAAAGGCAAGAAATAATTCGATAGAAACAAGCTATGAGAAAGGCTAAACCGAAAAAAAGATACCTGTTACCCGATCCGAAATTCAGCGATACGCTGGTGACAAAGTTCGTGAACTACATCATGGAAGAAGGTAAGAAAAGCACCGCGTACAACATCTTCTATGATGCGATTGAGACAGTGGAAAAAAAGGCCGGTGGCGAACCCGGTTTGGACGTGTGGAAGCGCGCGCTAAGCAACCTTACGCCTTCAGTAGAAGTAAAAAGCCGCCGGGTAGGTGGGGCAACGTTCCAGGTTCCCGTGGAAATCCGCCCGGAGCGGAAGGTCAACCTTAGCATCAAGTGGTTGATTGATTACGCTCGCATGCGTGGCGAGAAGTCAATGGCCGATAAGCTAGCGGCGGAAATTCTGGCTGCTTCCAAAGGTGAAGGCGCCGCGATCAAGAAAAAAGATGATACGCATCGCATGGCCGAGGCAAATAAGGCATTCTCTCACTTCCGATTCTAATTTATTCGCTCTCCCATGGCACGTGATCTTAAGTTCACCAGAAATATCGGTATCGCCGCTCACATTGACGCGGGTAAA
>CANGUI010000106.1 GCA_947457025.1 Flammeovirgaceae bacterium
CGTGCGGAGCATCTGGAGTGCCCTTTCCCGGTTGCCATGTTGCGAACGCTCAACCTGGCACACCACTACGATGCCCGAAGGCTTGTGGGTGAGCTGCACTTTGGTTTCCACCTTGTTCACATTTTGTCCGCCGGCGCCGCTGCTGCGCGCAGTTTGATATTCGAGGTCGGCCGGGTTGATCTGTACATCTACTTCATCGGCTTCCGGGAGCACAATCACCGATGCTGCGCTCGTGTGCACCCGCCCCTGCGTTTCTGTGGCCGGTACGCGCTGTACCCGATGTACGCCGGATTCATACTTGAAAATGCCAAAGGCGCCATCGCCCGAGATTTCGCTGATCACCTCCTTATAGCCTCCGGCAGTGCCCTCGGTTACATCCATCACCACCATCTTCAACCCGCGCTGGTCGCAGTAGCGCTGGTACATACGCCACAGGTCACCGGCAAAAAGAGCCGCTTCATCGCCGCCGGTGCCGGCCCGAATTTCCAAAATACAGTTCTTGTCGTCATTTGGATCTTTTGGCATGAGCAGGTCTTTCAACTCCTTTTCACGTGCTGCCAGGTGGGGCTCCAGCTCGGCCAGTTCCTGCTTGGCCAGTTCCCGCATGCCTTCGTCTTTTTCCGTTTCGAGCACATCGCGGGCCTGCCGCATGTCATCTCCAATCTTCCGGAATTCATCGTATTTGCGCACGACCTTCTCCAGGTCTTTATATTCTTTGCTGAGTTGTGAAAACTTCCTGGGATCATTCACCACACCCGGCTGAACGATCAGCATCGCCACCTCCTCAAACCGCCCCTTGATTTCTTCTAACTTTTCAATCATAAAGTGGCAAAGATACAAATTGTGCCCCTACCCGGTGGCGAATGCCGGTGATACGCCGGTGCCAAACAAAAGGCTGGCGCGCGGTGTTCTTCAACCATGCTAAGCGCGGCAGCAACAGACCGGATCATCGAAATGGCGTGGGAAGACCGCACCCCTTTTGAAGCGATCGCGGCACAGTTCGGTCTGCGCGAAGATGAAGTCGTGGAATTGATGCGGCGCGAGCTGTCGCCGGCTGCCTGGAGGCGGTGGAGAAAGCGCGTGAATGGCCGCGTCACAAAATTTGCCCGGAAGCGCGCTGCAGATGTGGATCGGTTTAGGTGTAGTCGCCAGCGCCCGATTTCCGGTAACCGGATTTCGAAGCGTTGACCTATATTTGTTTCTACCAAAAGTAGTAGTTATGAAACACCTCCTAGCCATTTTTTTGATTTTGCTGGTTAGCTGTGAAACTGGCCGTCAGCAACCGTACGTACTGGCACCCGCTGAATTCCAACATCAGTTGCAGACAACGACAGACGCTGTGTTGGTGGATGTGCGCCGGCCCGATGAACTCGCGGCCGGACAAATTGCAGGAGCGCGCAATGTCGTTTTTGGATCTGCCACCTTCGAACAGGATATCCTCCAACTCGAGAAAAAACCTGTGTTTATCTATTGCGCTGCAGGCGTACGGAGTGCCAAAGCCGCGGTTCTGTTGCGCGAGAACGGATATGTTGTCTATGAATTAGAAGGAGGGCTGCAAAATTGGGTGACCAGTGGCTTGCCCGTAACCACTCCATAAGAACATGTGTCGCCAGATGGGGTGGGCTGTCCTCCTCACCGCTGCGCTGTGGAACTGCCAGTCGCGCGAGCAACCGCAGGGCGTTAGCACGAACTTTGCCCACGCCCGCAAATCAGGGCGAGTTAACCCGACACTCGCGGAAGCCTCCGGCCTTGTTGCCAGCCGCGCCAACCCTGGCTATCTGTGGACACACAACGACAGCGGCGACGCCGCGCGGATCTTTCTGATAGACACCGAAGGGAAAATTGTACTGACCTGTTATGTACAGGGGGCAACAAACCGCGACTGGGAAGACATCGCCATCGGGGCGGGGCCTGATTTGAAGAAAACATATTTATACGTAGGCGATATCGGAGATAATCTGGCCGTGTATCCCGACAAGATTATCTACTATTTCGAGGAGCCCGTTTTTCGGGTAAACGATGTGGACACCATACGGCGCTGGCAACGCCTCACGGTACGGCTGCCCGATGGGATGCGCGACAGCGAAACGCTGCTGGCTGATCCGGCTGAGCCGGCGCTATGGCTTGTGTCCAAGCGCGAGGACTCCGTACGGATGTACGAAATCAACCTCTCCTCTGGAGCCGATACCATTATGGCCAGGTTTTCCATCAAACTTCCTTATCACAACATGAATGGCGGTGATATTTCGCCTGATGGACGCGAAGTACTGTTGCGCACCTATGAGGGCGTATATTATTGGTCGCGCCCGGAGGGTGTTTCGCTGGCAGACGCATTACGTAGCCCGGGCGCAGCCGTTCGATACGAACCCGAACCACAGGGCGAGGCAATCGCGTTCAGCCTGGACGGCACGGGGTTCTACACGCTGAGCGAGAGCCCGCAGGGGAACCGAGCGCATCTACTTTTTTACAAGCGTAATCGATCTGCCGCAACTTTTCGCGCACCGGCTTCGTTACGCGTACAGCAGCTAACATCACGGTGTTGCATGCACTGAATAACATTCTTCTCAGAGCATGATGCGCACGCGTTTCTTTTGCGTGTCAGACGTTTTCCCAAAGATCGTTTGGCTGCCTGAAAATTATGAATTGGACCACGATCTACATATCCGGGAAACCGGGATTTGAAAAAGAACTGCAACGCAAACTGGAGCGCTCTGATCTCCCGGTAATGAGCGGCTCATCCGGCCTTTCTTCCGGCCCCTGGTTATGCTGGATAGATGAACAACTGCCCATTCGGAAACTCAAAGAAGCAATTGGCGCAGATTTGATTTGGCGATACCGTCTGCAGTTTTCCATGTCGATTGAGGAGACGGATAGCGGCCAGCATGATCCGTTCACGGAGCGGGAAGAAAACATGATCGAAACAATGAAAGCTCACGTCAAACGGCGTGCCGTATCGGAACTGCAAAGCTGAATTTTTCGTCAGCGCGGCGGCTGGTAGCCAGCAGTCAGATCGCGCACAATCTCACGCAACGGCCGCACGCTATGCACATACTCAATGGCCGGCCCTGCGCACCACACGGTTTTGTAGGTCGCACCAAAGGCAGCCTTTTCCACGGCTTTCATACCGCGAAAAGCGATCAACATCTTGGCGTACTTTTTTAAGGTTTTGTTGTTGTTGAGAATCCACTCCAGCCAGTTCGCCTTCGTACCCAGTTGCTGTACGTACGGTGTATTGATAACCGTGAGCGCTGAGCCAGACAATTTGGTCGTGCGCACGATGTCTTTTTCGCCATAGTCGATCATCGCCTGTTTATACTCGGGTGATATGTCGGCCTCTTCGCACGCAATGAATATCGTACCCACAGAAGCGCCGGCGGCGCCCCATGCCACTACTTCCGTCAATTGCTCGCCAGTGGCAATGCCGCCAGCCGAAATGATGGGCAGGCTGCAGTTCTCTTTGAGTAAGGTGATCAACTCGCGGGGGTTTATGTTGCCCGCATGGCCGCCTGCGCGGGAGTTCACGGAAATGAGTGCATCGGCCCCCATCTGCTCAACCTTTTTGGCGTAGGCGAGATCTATCACATCGCAAAATACTTTTATGCCCAGCGGCTTGCATTGGTCAATCACTTCTTTCGGGCTGCCGAGCGAGGTAATGATATAATCTACTTTCAGCTCGAGCAGCGTTCGCAATTGTGATTTGTATTTGGGATTGGATTTGTTCACAATCAGATTTACGCCAAAAGGTTTGGATGAAAACTCCTTTATTTCGCGGATGGCCGCGCGCAACTCGGCGTCGGAGCGGTAGTTCAACGCGGGAAAGGCAGCCGTTACGCCACTGGCCAAGGCTGCCTTGATCATCTTGGTGTTGGAAATCAAAAACATGGGCGCAACAATGACGGGGTAGTCAATGCCGAGCATCTGATCGAGCGTGCGGTGTGAGGCCATCAACAAATAAACACAAAATCTGCGGTAACCGGTACAGATCGGCTGCTTTTCGCGCACGATATCCGCGCGTGACAAACGTCGGTGCCGGTCGTTTATCTTTGTGTGATGTCCACTCCACGGCGAAAAATCATTCACATCGACATGGATGCGTTCTACGCATCGGTTGAGCAGCGCGACTTCCCCGAATACCGGGGCAAGCCCATTGCTGTCGGAGGTTCGCCACAGGGACGCGGTGGGGTGGTGGCCACGTGCAGCTATGAGGCCCGCGCTTTTGGTGTGCGATCGGCCATGTCATCCAAAGTGGCCGCACGCCTCTGCCGCAACCTGATTTTCGTCTATCCGCGATTTGAGGTGTACAAGCAGGTGTCCCAGCAGATCCGAGCCATCTTCTATCGCTACACAGATCTCGTGGAACCGCTTTCGCTGGATGAAGCATATCTGGATGTTACCACCGACCATCTCGGCATCGGCTCCGCATTGGAGATCGCGCGCCAGATCAAGCGCGCCATTCGGGAGGAACTTCACCTGACGGCATCAGCTGGCATCTCCATAAATAAATTTGCCGCTAAAGTTGCATCCGACATGCACAAGCCCGACGGATTTACGTTCATCGGCCCATCGCGCCTCGAAAGGTTCATGGAGCAACTGCCGGTTGAAAAATTCTTTGGCGTTGGGAAAGTAACGGCTGCGCGCATGAAGCAGATGGGCTTACACACCGGTGCAGATCTGAAGCGTTTGAGTGAAGCCGAGCTGATGCAGCACTTCGGCAAGGTAGGCAGGTTTTACTACAGGATTGTACGCGGTCAGGACGACCGCGAGGTGCGCACCGAACGCAAGACCAAGTCGGTAGGTGCTGAGGACACGTTCCCTTTTGATCTAACCGAGCGCCACCAGTTGCACGAGGAGCTGGAAAAAATTGCCGCCACCGTACAGAACCGGCTGGCCCGGCATCAACTGAAAGGCAGAACCATAACTGTAAAGATCAAATACCATGACTTCCGGCAGATTACCCGCAGCCACTCCCTGCCCGAAGTCACGCACGATCTGGAACTAATGGAAGCAACGGCCAAAAAGCTGCTGGACGAGTCGTTTATCCCGGGTCAGCAGGTGCGGCTACTGGGCATTTCAGTATCCAACTTTTATGAACCGCAGTTGCTCACCGGAGTACCCGATCCGGATGGACCTCAGTTGCGACTCTTTTAGACATTGGATCACGCGCACGTATCAGCCGTGAAAACTGCCGGACGTTTCTCCATCATCTCATTCGAACGCCCAACTCTTCCTGGCTTTATTTCCGTCATGAAAACAATTATCCGCAGCAGACTTTTTCAGTGGGAGGATGGTTTTCACGAAACTCATTCGGCTGCAACGAAAATTTTTTTGCTTACTTTACAGGAAAAACTACTACAGGTATGCAAACCATTCTGGGAGCCAATGGCGTAATCGGGCGCGAGCTCTCCAAAAACCTTACCGCCTACACCCGCCAAATTCGTCAGGTGAGCCGTAAGCCGGAAAAAGTAAATCCGGATGATGAATTGTTCATAGCCGATCTGTTGAGCGAATCCGACACGGCGCGTGCCGTTAAAGGCAGCGAGGTTGCCTATCTGGTGGTGGGGCTACCCTATCAAACGGAAGTCTGGCAGCGCTCATGGCCCGTGATCATGCGCAACGTGATCAACGCCTGCAAAAAGCATCAGACAAAGCTGGTGTTCTTCGACAATGTGTACGCCTACGGCTATGTGTCAGGGCGGATGACGGAGGAAACCCCATTTAATCCAAACAGCAAAAAAGGCGAGGTGCGGGCGCAGATTGCAACACAGTTGCTGAACGAGATGAAGGCCGGTAACCTGCAGGCTCAGATTGTGCGCGCAGCGGATTTTTACGGACCTGGTGCGCTGCTGAGCGTCACACACCAGTCGGTTACTTGCCGCTTAAAAGAAAACAAAACGCCCCAGTGGATTGGTAACCCCGCGTGTCTCCATTCGTTCACTTACACACCCGATGCGGGTGCCACCACGGCCCGCCTCGGCAATACGCCGGAAGCCTACCAGCAAACCTGGCATGCCCTGACCAGCGCGGAGCCGCTCACCGGCGAGCAATACGTTCGCATCGCAAGCGAAATCATGGGACGGCCCTTCAAGATTCAGGCCGTGCAGGGTCTGGGTGTCACGTTGCTGAGTTTATTCATTCCCGTGCTGCGTGAGTTTAAAGAAATGATGTACCAGTTCGAGCGAGATTATATTTTTGATAGCTCTAAGTTCGAGCGTGCGTTTAACCAAAAAGCCACCGCCTATCGCGAGGGTATAGCCGCCACACTTCAATAGGCCGAAGCCATCCGGCAAACAGAATAGCCGGAGAGAAATGGGAACTTCCATAAGGGCATCTCTAAAAACCCATGCTAAATCTACAATAATCGGTTAACGGTTCTATCTTTGGAAAAAAAGAAAAAGAAATGGGTCACACAACGCGCGGATTATTTGATGAGCAGTTTCGGTTAGAAAAGATAAGCAAGCAAAACGATCCGC
>CANGUI010000107.1 GCA_947457025.1 Flammeovirgaceae bacterium
AGAATTTCACCGCATTCGAAAGGAGGTTATCTATGATGCGGTCGAGAGCCAGCCGATCAGAAATGATGTAAACACGATCGGCACCCACCGAGAGCTTGATATGCTTCTCCTCGCAACGGGAACGATATCGCTCAGCAAGTTGGGTAATAAAAGGCTCAAGCTCAATCCTTGAGACTTCAACTTTCCACTCGCCTATTTCAACACTCTTCAGCAAACTGCTGATAAACGCTTGTCCGCGTCGCACTTCGCTCGCGGCCATCGCCATAAGCTTTTCAACTTCAGGATTTGCCTTACCTATGAGTTGCAAGGCAGCAAAAGCCGAATTCAGCGGACTGCGCAAATCGTGTACAATTTGCATCATCATCTTGCGGATTTCGCGGTCCAGGCGTTTGACCTCCGCCATTGACACCTGGAGCTCGCCATTGCGGCTTTGCAAAACCTGGTTCAGCTGTTCTTTCTGCCGAACCAAACGCATCACAGCCACCAGTACAACAATACCCACAAAAATACCGACACCGGCAACCATGAGCAGTAAATTCATTCGTGCGCTACGTTCACGCTCACGTTCGAGTCGGTTGGTTAACTGAATCTCACGCCGCTCCTTGCTTTGAAGCTCATTGTCCAGGTTCCAGAAGGCCAATTCGCTGGCTCGGATCACCCGATTGACAGAGTCACGATGGTTTACAGCAATCTTCATGTAGTGATAGGCGGAATCAAAGTCACGGGTGGTTTCATAGATGCGGGCGAGACTGGAAAAAAATTCACCCGCGTAGTATTGTCCGGTAACTCCAACTTCCCGTATGCCCTTCCAGGCGAACTTACGAGCGGTATCAAAGTCACGGCGGGCTACAGCCAGTTCAATCAGCGTTAGGATTCGCTCTGGCTGTAACTCTGGAAAGGGCCTGAAATCCGGTTGGTTTTTTAAACTATCAAGTGCAGCCTGCGCCCGTGCAGGCTGATGCTGAATGGCAAATACCTCCACCAGACGGTACGTGGCCATCTCCAACAGATAGAAGTCGCCAATGCTGCGAGCCAGTAAAACTGCCCGCTGATATAAATAACGGCTGGAATCGATTTTTTCCAGAGCAAAGTACGCATTGCCAAGATTGAGGAGCGGATACCCGATTTGTTCACCGGCACCGGTTCGCTCCATATACCGGATGAGCGCGGAGAGTACACGTACAGCTTCCGAGAAATTCTCAAAATCTGAATTGAGTGAGCCCAACAGTGTGGTACTGGCAATGTATGAGTTTGCATTGTTGCTTTGATCCGCCAAAACCTGCCCATCCGACGCAAGTCTCAGTGATTCCCTAAGATTTCCCAGGCGGTAATAAACACCCGCCAAGTTTGTCTTTAGATCTGCAATCAGTTCTACAGCCCCAAGCGAGTCGGCCAAATAAATGGCCCGCTTATAAAAGTCAACTGCGGCGTCAAGTTTGCCCAACGAAGTCAGCCCATTCGCCTGGTGACCTAGACTGTTAACAAGTTCGTATCGATCGCCAATCTTTCTTGCCAGACGTTCAGCCCGTTTTGCATAGAATATGGTAGAATCGGGGTTCGTATTCCAGTATGCAAACGCCAGTAGGTTATACAGCACTAAACGCCTCTCATCCGTAGTTTCTTTCTGAATAGCCCGATGGAGAGAGTCGAGTTGACGGCTTCCCTGCGAAAAACCAGCCAGCGAAATAGTCGCGAAAAGCGAAATACACAAGAGCGCTCGCATATCAGTATCCCAATGTTGAGAAAATCCATTCAAACGTCCAAAGAACCCACCGAATTTTTCGATTATGAAGGGGCAACCAAACCTCAAAAAGGTTTATACATTCTCGCCATAAGAGAATTTATTATTTTTGATCGGCAGTTCAGTTCTTTTGGTAAGAAACCAAATGTTTTCGTGTTCATACAGCACGTTTGGTACACACGTAAACACCCCATTCCAACATGGCATATGGGCTGAACGTCATCTTGAGATCTGATCTGACTGTACACCCAATCCTTACCTCGCTACGTCTAAACGAAGTGGCACAAATCATACCGCTCATTTGTTCAATACTCCCTGTGTTACCGACCAAAATACTCCAGCCGTCGTGGGCCATTGATTGATATTGAAAGCAGGTGAGCCTGATTCGCTGCCCTGAACCGCGTGTACGCGAACGGCCTTGCTTGCGAGATCCCAGTGAAGAGAAGAGCTCGGAGCACAAACCTCGGGTGGGCCCATTGACCGGAGAAAATATACCTTTCCTTCCCCGACTACAATCATTTCGCCATTCGACTCGAGGCAAACAGCCGTCCGCTCGTCAACACCAATACCGAGCGGAGCGGAGACACCAAAATCGCGGTTGAGCCTCGCGAGAAAAGCGACGTGGCGCCCTTCGCGGTTTCGCTGCGTATAGTGCTGGTCAGCAATTACATTCTTCAACAAAGAAATTTGGATAAAACTCTTCGATAAACTGACCTGGCTCACATATGGGTTGGCAAGCGCTTCGGCAGAGATGACGGTACCGTTTCGGGCATCAAACGCATAGTCACTTAAAATGGCACAGCCGGCACTGGTTCCACCGAGCGGCACTTTTTTTTCATTTATGAGATAATCCAACGCGGCGGATACTGCGGTGTTGGTCCAGAAATTAACATAGTTGGCTTGATCGCCTCCCGCTATAAATACGGCTTCCGCTTCGCGGATTCGGTCTCCGGTTTCCTGGAGTTGTGCTTCCTCACGTGAATCAATCAGTAGTGTCTCAACGGAATGCACCCGGCCCAATCCATTAACATAGTCGTTGTAGCCGGTTGACCCGGAGGCCCTAATGATCAAAAAATCGCCCCCTCCGCTCTTTTCAATCATCCACCTAAAGGCTTGATCCACATCTGCCCCACCGCCCATTAGTACAAAACCTCCGGTGGTGGTGGTTTGAACATCGGTAGGATTTCCCGTTATGCCGATGCTTGTTTTGATCGCAGTCACCGGCTGGCTGCAGCAGTCAGAGCCGGATTCGCAACCGCAAATAACAAGTAACCAAAACATGCAAATCAATAAATCGCGAGCCATCTGTATAGTTTTGTCGTGGTACAAATGTAAGCAGAACACGCATCAATGTTGCTTTGGGTAGCTTTCGAGAAGGTAAGAGGTGGCGCCGGGTGTTTCGTGCACACCACACCAAAAAAAAGTCTGTCATGTTTGTTAGCAGGTGGGGAATGCCTTCCCAAGTTGGAAATTTCGCGACAGCACATTATCAGTCAGAAGATGGTCAAGCCTGGATTTACTTTGCCTACCACATCAGCCGCATAATTTCTTCGCTCAAACTCGGATTCCAAAATATCACTCTGTATAATTAGCCAATGCCCATCCCCGACTCCCACGTGGTGGTGTAAACCGTTTCCTTTCTGACACGATTACCTGAATCGACATTTTTGTACCGATCCACCTCATCAATTACCAGGCAACGCAGCGATGACGCGTGCGACAAATTCGTTCATATCCAACTCACCCACTTGCGACAAGCCTAAGCGTACCACCACGAGGTGTTTTGAAGGAATCACAAAGACAAACTGACCCTCAAACCCCTCCGCCTGAAAAGAATCTGAAGGTAACTTGGGATAGGTTCGGTTTTCAGACTTACCCCGTGCACCCGCATTGAGCCACCACTGTGCGCCATACTCGCCCCGCCTGGCTGCCGGAGCCGGGGTTACCGAATACTCCACCCAGCCTTCCGGCAGAATCTGTTCACCGTTGACAACACCATCGTATAAGTATAGCAATCCGAAACGCGCCCAGTCACGTGCGGTTGCCCACGAATACGATGAGCCAACGTACGTGCCGCTGGCATCGGGTTCTAGCACGAAACTTCGGGCACCGATTTTAGCCAATAGCTCGCGGTAGTAAAATTGATAGTAATCGGCATCGCCAACTTTCTGCCGAACTAACCACGCCAGAATATTGCTGGTGCCACTTGAGTACTCAAAGACAGTATTCGGCTCATGCTCGAGGGGCCGGCTTGCAGCATAGGCGCCCATGTCGCCCTTTTGAAACAACATGGTTGTTGCGCCGCTGGGTCCGCCATAGTCCTCTTCCCATCGCAATCCGCTGCTGGCATGCAGCAAATGCTCCAGCGTAATAAGGTGGCGCTCATCTTGCTTCCATTCCGGTACGGAAGCGGGCTCCTGCACACGCAACTTTCCTTGCTTTACCAAGACCCCTATGGCTGCGCTGTTGATACTCTTTGTCATCGACCAGCCCGCGTGGCGCGAGCGACGGTCAAATCCCGGTGCGTAGCGCTCAGCAATCAATTGGCCACGGTAGACAACTGCCACGGCCCGCGTGTTCACCGGCTGTTCCGGGTCATCTTCGCTAAATGCAAAATTGATCGCCTGAGCCATAGCGCCACGATCGAAGGCTGGAAGCAAACTGTCAGACAAACGATCACCCATGGGCCACGCCACAGTATCAGGGTCGGCAGTAGGATATTCATACAAGGCAACCCGTTGACGGCGTACGTCTGCTTCGGGAAGTTCAGAAATCAGTGTGCACCCTAATCCCCTTCGAAAAATCGCTTTGCGTTTTGCCAGTCCAAATACAGAGCCAATAACACTCGAATCAGTCGCATTTACTTGAAAGCTGCCGAGGCTTTGCAGGCCCGCGCCCAATTCCTGCTGCTTCACATCTTCGGCTGTCCGCCCGTTAAGAAACACACACGTACACATTGCCTTGGCACCAAAGCCACTGATGATGGGCAGCGCGCGCCACGCATACTGTGTGAAATAGCCACCGGCAATAACAAGTACGCCTAACACTCCAATTCGTATGTTTTTTTTCATGCTGATCGTTGGGTTAAAGATCACGAGGCTTTGCCTCAGGTGTAAAGATACAAACACCAGGCGCGAATTGTGCCGTTAGCCGGTTTCTGGTGGCAAGAGGTGAGCAACCGGAAGGAAGTAGAGAAATGCCGACACCAGGTAACAGGTTGCAAGCAGGCGGTAACCCGCAATCTCTGACTCCACTGGGGGAGCACGTCCCCACGAGTCCGTACTCCGCGGCCTACGCGATATAATTACGTTGTCACGCTAACTACCGCGGAGATATGTATCGAGAAATTTCAACACCTCCTCAGATGCTTTAATGTTATTTTCCTTTTTTACAAACCCATGACCTTCATCCGGAAAGATGACATACTCCACAGGCACGCTATTTTTTTTCGCAGCCGCTACAATCTCGTCTGATTCCACCTGTAAGACGCGCGGATCATTGCTGCCCTGCAATACGATAAATGGCTTCTTGATTTTATCAGCATGAAACAGTGGTGATTTGTTATAGAGTGCAACCGAATCTTTCACGGGGTCACCCATCTCATGATACAGCGCCTCCCGGAACGAAGCCCACCATGGGGGGATGCTCTTGAGCGTACGAAGCCAGTTCGTGACACCAAAATAGTTAACGCCTACGTTAAACTCGTCAGGCGTAAAGGTCAGAGCAGCCATCACCATGTAGCCACCATAACTTCCACCCAGAATGCCAATCTTGTCCGCATCGACATAGTCGAGCGATTGCAGAAACTGCTTTCCGGCAATGCAGTCTTTCAGGTCTTCATTGCCGTGGCGTTTGTCATCTGCCGCAAAAAAAGACTTGCCGTAGCCCGAACTGCCGCGATTATTTACGCATAGAATGGCGTACCCGTGGTTAATGAGATACTGGTAGCCGCTGGAGTAGTTCAGGCGGGTCTGACCGCCGGGGCCACCATGTACCTGAACTAACGCGGGCACTTTCTGGCCTTTTTTAATTCCTTTCGGCTTGTACAACAATGCCGGAATCTCCATTCCGTCAAACGACTTGAATCTTACCACCTCACCTTCAACCAGATCATTTGCGTCAATTTCAGGTGAAAGTGTATTGGTCAGTTGCTTGATTTCTTTCGTTTCGAAATTGTACAAGTAGAGGTTTTGGGGTGACCTGGAGGTACTCACGTAAAATGTCATCTGCTTTTCACTGTCGGAAATACTCACGCCGGATACATCTCCGGCCGGCAGACCAGCGATCTCAAGGAGCTTTCCGTTCTCATACAATCTTACCTCCGTGCGCGCATCGTTGTTAATTGCGACTACGCGATACTTCCCGGTGCGAGATTGGTATGCAAACATGATATCCCAGGGAGCCTCTACCACTTTTGCCTTCGCCCCCGTAGCGATGTGGTAGCTGGCCAGGTAGGCAAATTCGCTACCTTCGTCAGTTAGGAAAAACAGCGTTTTACCATCGAGACTGAAATATTGCGGGGTAAACGACATATCGCCTTCGTGTTGCGAAATATGCTTCATTTGGTTGCTCTGTGTGTCAAGCAGGTACATGTCGTTATTGGTGGTGGTGATGGCTTTGGTGAGCGCAATGTAGCGGCCGTCATTGGAGATAGCAGCCGGATCGTATCCTTCCTTGTTTTGGTAGATCAGGGAAGAGGCAAACACACTGCCCTCCTTC
>CANGUI010000108.1 GCA_947457025.1 Flammeovirgaceae bacterium
CGGCATCCGGCATGGCGATGATCATGGCCGTCATCTCCAGGTGTTGTTGCTGGGCGTCGGCAATGGCTTTGACTTCGCCAAACTGCGTCCAGCCGGTTTCATCATCGGTGAAGCCATGCAGCAGGTACAACACCGGATACCGGCGGTCGGAGACATTGTAATCGGCCGGCAGGTAAATGCTGTAGGCCACTTCTTTTCCCAGTACAGCGCTTTTTACTTTCAGCGATTCTTTGATGACACCTTGTGCCACCGTGAGGGAAGTGATGAGCAGGGCTGCAAGCAACAGATGACGTTTCATAGTGTGATCAGTATCATTTTAAGTTACGCGTTGTTACCGGGTTACGATGGTCAGGTGCGGCCAACCGCCTGCGTGGCATCAATCCGGCACCAACCTAACGTGCGTCGAATATCACCCAATGGGTTTTGGAATCAAAAACTAAAATGGAACTTTTGTTGAACGGCAATTCCTTTGTTTCTTTCCGCATCAATTGTTGACTCATGTACTTCGGTTCCCGTTTTGAAGGCGACAAGCACGCCTTTCTTCAATCGATCGAAGCCGAGCTTACTGCGCGCGGCTTTCGGGTGGCAGCCAAACAGTGGAACAAACCCTGGGGTGGTTTTTTTGTCATTGACGAAACCCAGGCTCCCGCTTTTCAGGAACACTTTTTTGGCGAAGTGACGCTCTCTGCTGATGAGCAGCGCCAGAAACTCAGTCCGAAGATTCTGGTTGTGGAAGCGGGCAAGCGCCTCTCGTGGCAGTATCATTTTCGGAGGGCTGAAATCTGGAAGCTGGTGGGAGGCGAGGGCGCGCTGGTGCGCAGCCTGACCGATGCAGAGACGCCGGTTCAGCCTTTGGTACCGGGGGTTACGGTGCGCATGGAAAAAGGGGAACGCCACCGACTGATGGGCGCCCCCGGCGGGTGGGGAATAGTAGCCGAGATCTGGATTCATACCGACCCGCAGCATCCGTCGGACGAGGATGATATTGTTCGGTTGCAGGATGATTTCGGAAGATGAAGCGAGGTCTGCTGCCCGCCGGGCTGATGTTTGTGTTGCTGAGCTGCAACCCGCCCCCCACCTATGATTTGCTGATCAAAAACGCCACGCTTTACGATGGTACGGGTGCCGTGCCGATGCGGGGTGATCTGGCGGTGCAGGGCGATACGATCGTGGCCGTGGGCACGTTTCATGCCAGGGGTAAAACAGAAATTGATGCACGAGGTGCTGCCCTGGCGCCCGGCTTTATCAACATGCTGAGTTGGGCAGACGATGCGCTCGTGCAAGACGGGCGCAGCCTGAGCGACCTCAAGCAGGGCGTGACGCTGGAAGTGATGGGCGAGGGATGGAGCCCCGGGCCCCGAAAGCGCCGTAAGAAGAATGATACCCTCTGGACAACGTTGGGCGGTTATTTCGAGCACCTGAAAAAGCGGGGTGTATCCGTCAACTACACATCGTTTGTCGGGGCAACCACAGTGCGCGATTATGTGTTGGGCACAGAGAACCGCGCACCAACGCCTGCCGAGCTCGAAAAGATGAAAGAGTTGGTAGCCGCCGCGATGCGCGAAGGGGCTGTCGGACTCAGCTCCTCGCTCATTTATGCGCCGGCGGATTTTGCCACGACCGAAGAACTGATTGCACTGAGCCAGGTTGCGGCTGCCTACGGCGGACTTTATGCCAGCCACCTCCGCAGCGAAAGTGATCGGATCTACCAGGGACTGGATGAGTTGTTTCGGATCGCCCGCGAAGCCCGGATACCGGCTGAGATTTACCACCTGAAGATCAACCATGCCCGCAACTGGAATAAGATTGATACGGTGCTCGCCAAAATCGACAGCGCACGTGCCGCCGGGTTGCAGATCACGGCGAACATGTACACGTATGCCGCCAGTGCTACCGGCATGCAGGCCCGGCTGCCCACCTGGGTGCAGGCGGGCGGTGGTGCCGCCATGCGCAAGCGCCTGAAAACGGCCACTATTCGGCAGCGGGTGTTAGATGAACTTGCCCTTGGTATTCCATCGCGCAACTCCGATCCGAAAGATGTATTGGTGTTGGGCTTTCGCACAGACTCGCTGAACCGGTTGTATCGCGGCAAAAGGCTGGATGAGATTGCACACCTGCATGGGAAGGATGGAGATGAAACTGTCATTGATCTGCTCGTGGCCGATCGGTGGAATATTCCGTGTATTTATTTTCTCATCTCGGAGGATAACCTGAAACGCATGCTGCAACTTCCGTATGTGAGCATTTGCTCGGATGCGTATTCCGTAGCAGCCGAGGGCACCCGCTTACAGGAACGAACCCATCCGCGTGCGTACGGCAGCTTTGCCCGCCTGCTGGCCCGCTATGTTCGCGATGAGAAACTCATGCCGCTGGAAGAAGCAGTACGGCGCCTCGCGGGTTTGCCGGCGGAAAATCTGAAGTTGAAGAAGCGCGGCTTGCTGAAGCCCGGATATTTTGCTGACCTCGTACTCTTTGACCCGGCTGCGATTCAGGACCACGCCACCTTTGAAGATGCCCACCAATATGCTACGGGTGTCCGACATGTGTGGGTGAATGGTGTGCCCGTGTTGTGGGACGGTGAGCATACCGGAAAATATCCGGGCCGCCCGGTATACGGGCCGGGTTACCAACCGGAAAAAAAGGTGGAACCCACTACAGCGCACCCGCCCCCTTCGAAATAACGGCGTCCGGAGTCGGCATTCCGAAGTCGCATATCCAGATTCATTATTTTGCTCCCCACGTTCCCGAGACTGAGCCGTCCCCATGCAGGTGGGAGTTCCGGTTCAGGGGTTGTTCACTACCGAGTTCCGGCGCAGGTTCCTGGTGTAAAGCGGCCCGCCGCTCCCAAAACACACAGGGCTGTTAAAAATAAAACAATTGATAATGAGATAGTTATGTTTAATTTAAAAAACAATGTTATTTTACTGAACACCGTTTATATTTTTGCGTATAAATCGATTAATCATGGGCGTAAAAGAGCGTAAGGAGCGGGATAAACTTGAAATGCGTGGCCGGATACTGGAATCGGCCCATCGCCTTTTTTTGGAGCGCGGCTTTGATGACATCAGCATTCGCAATATCGCCGAGGCGATTGAATACAGTCCGGCAACGATTTACCTCTATTTCAAAGACAAGAATGAGATCATTCATGCGCTGCATCAGGATGGTTTCCGGTTAATGAATGAACACTTTCAGCACCTGACGGCGTTTCCGCGTCCGTTTGAGCGCCTGATTGAAATGGGAAAAGCATACATCCGGTTTGCCACTACCCACCCGCAGGTGTACAGTTTGCTGTTTATGCGGGGTGAGCCGATCGAACACATTATTCATTGGTTGCAGGACGAGTGGCTGGAAGGCGACCGCGCCTTTGAGACGTTGAAGCAAACGGTGATGCTGTGCAAGAAGGACGGCTATTTTCCGGGCTACGACCCGCAGGCCCTGTCCATGCTGATCTGGAGCTCCATTCACGGCATCTGTGCGCTGCGCATCAGCGGACACATGAATCACGTAAAGCCTGCCCGCGACCAGAACCTGAGTCTAGATGACGTCATGTTGAGCACCTTCGATGTGTTTACGCAGGTGCTCGGCAATCTCAAGAAACAATAGCAACCGAAACACTAATCTGAACATGAAAAATTACCTATTTCGATCTTTTGTGCTGCTGCTGGTGGCTGTTCCAGTTGTCGGACAGTCGGTACTCGACCAGTATCTGCGGCTGGGTGTAGAGTCGAATCTGCAATTGCAGCAGGAAACGCTGAACTACCAGCGCAGCGTGGAGGGGCTGGCCGTTGCCCGTTCATATTTTATGCCGAACCTGCTGGTGAATGCCAACTATACGCTGGCGGGTGGTGGCCGGACGATTCAGTTTCCGGTTGGCGATTTGCTGAATCCGGTTTATGCCACGCTCAACCAACTCACGGGCAGCGAGCGGTTTCCGCAAATCACGAACGTGAATGAGCAACTGGCCCCGAATAATTTTCACGAGACCACGTTACGGGTGATTCAACCCATTTTTAATCCGGATATCTATTTTGGTTATAAGGCGCAGAAGGAGCTTGTCACTGTGCAACAAGCCCAGAAGCTGGCCTATGAAAATGAATTGAAGTACAACATTCTCGCGGCCTATTATCAGTACTGGCAAACCGAGGATGCATTGCGGGTCATTGAAAATGGCCAGCGGATCTTGCAGGAAGCACTGCGGGTAAACAAAAAACTGGTGAGCACGGAAAAAGCCACACGCGATGCGGTATACAACACGGAATATGAAATCAGCCAATTGCAGCAACAGCATACGGAGATGCAGAAAAATCGCGATGTGGGTCAGGCTTATTTCAATTTCCTGCTGAACCGTCCGCTGGGGGAGCCCATCCTGAAAGATACCCTGGCGCTGGCTGCCTCGTCTCCCACCGGGCAGGATGTTACCGCCTTGCAGACACTGGCACTGCAGCAACGGCAGGAGATCAAGCAGTTGCAGAACGCCCTGCGAGCCAATGAGCAGTTGCTCGCGCTGAACCGAAGCAGTGCCGCACCGCGTGTAGTGGCCGTGGGTGATGCCGGCTATCAGGGCTTTCGCTACACCTTCGATAATACGCAGGATTACTGGCTTGTGCAGTTTCGGCTGACGTGGGACATATTTAAGGGTGGCGAAAAGCGCGCGCGCACCCAACAGGCCCGCATCGATTACCAGATAATGGAAAACAAACTGGCCCAAACACGGCAGCAGATTGAATGGCAGGTGATTCAGGCGTACCGTACGCTGCAGGCTGCCGAGCAGTCGTATCAGACAGCACAAGCCGGTGCAGTGAGTGCGGAAAAAACCTTTCAAATCATGCTGGCAAAGTACCGCGAGGGACAGGCTATCCTGCTGGAGTTTCTGGATGCCCGCAACCGGATCACCACCGCCGGGCTGAACGTATCCATCGCCCGTTATGAACTGCTGCGGGCGCAGGCCGATCTTCAAAAAACCATATCCACCCTTTAACCGATCCCATTATGTTCGCAAACTTTTCCACAACGCATCTAATGCGCGGCACTCGCCCGGCGGTATTGACACTACTGGCGGCTATACTGATCACCTGCGGCAAAAAAGAAGAAGCGGCTAAGGCGCCAGATGCCGGAGCCGCCCCCATAGCTGTGGCGCTCGCGCCGGTGAAGCAGGTAACGATCAGCAAACCGATCGTGAGCTCCGGATTGATCAGCACCGATAACGAATCGCGCCTGTCGTTTAAAGTTGGCGGAATTGTGCACCAGATCTACGTCAAAGAAGGCGCTACCGTAGTGGCTGGTCAGACACTGGCGACCCTCGACCTTACGGAGATTGATGCGCAGGTGGCGCAGGCGCATAACGGGGTAGAGAAATCAAGGCGAGACCTTGAGCGCGTGCAGCGCTTATATGCTGATTCGGCCGCAACGCTGGAGCAAAGACAAAATGCGCAGACTGCCTTTGAGGTGGCCGAGCAAGCCGCCCGCATTGCGGAGTTTAACCGGCAATATGCCACCATTCGTGCCGCGGCACCGGGCAAGGTTATCCGCAAGTTCGTTAACGAGGGCGAGTTTGTTGGACCTGGAACCCCGGTGTTGCAGGTAAACACGGCAGGCACACAGGATTGGATTGTGAAGATCGGTTTGCCAGATGCCGACTGGGTTCAAGTTATGGTAGGGGACAGCGTTCGTGTGATCACCGATGCGTGGCCCGGCGTTTTGCTGCCGGGTGTGGTGGGTACGATTAATGAAGGAGCAGATCCGTCTAGCGGGCTCTATCAGGCTGAGATCCGGGTGTTGCCGAACACCTACAAGATGGCATCGGGCATGTTTGCCCGCGTGACGATACAGCCCTCCCGTCAGCAAACCGTGTGGCGTATTCCGGTTGAATCCCTCATCGAGGGGCAGGGTCAGCAGGCGTTTGTGTTTGTAGCCCAGGCAAACGGGCAGCGGGTGAAAAAGCTGCCGGTGCAGGTAGCGTTTCTGCGAGGCGACAGTGCCTACGTATACGCAGGCCTCGAGTTGGTTGGCCACGTGGTGCAGCAGGGTGCTGCCTTCCTGACCGAGTATTCAAAGGTGGTAGTTTCGAAATAGTCTTTGTTACACAGCGCTATGAAAATTGCAGAGTTTTCGGTGAAGAACTATCAGTTTACCCTGATCATGTTCGTGTTGTTGATCGCGTTGGGATTGAATTCGTTGTTCAACATGCCGAGGGGTGAGGATCCGGAAACGGAATCGCCAGCCTTTTCGGTGGTGGTAGTCTATCCCGGTACCAGCCCGGCCGATATGGAGAAGCTGGTGGTAGACCCGATGGAAAAAAGGTTCAACGAACTGGAAGACATCAAAAAACTGATCTCCGATATCAATGACGGGCTGGCGGTGATCCGCGTGGAGTACAAGTATGAGTCCGATCCAGATGAAAAATACCAGGAGGTCGTGCGGGAGATCAACGCGTTGCAGACA
>CANGUI010000109.1 GCA_947457025.1 Flammeovirgaceae bacterium
CAATTCCAATTTGTTGATTCCTTTTTCCAGGGAGTGGAGTGCAAGCCATGTGTGTGCCAGCGGCACGCCGAGGTTGCGCAGCACGGTAGAATCCGTCAAATCTCGCTGCAGGCGTGAGATGGGAAGTTTTGCCGATAAATGCTCAAATAACGCATTCGCAATGCCAAGATTTCCTTCGGCATTTTCAAAATCAATCGGGTTCACTTTGTGCGGCATGGCAGAAGAACCGACCTCATTTGGACGTATCTTCTGTTTGAAATAGTTCATAGAAATATACTGCCAGATGTCGCGGGCATAGTCCATCCAGACGGAATTGATGCGTTTGATGGCATCAAGCTGTGCGGCGAGGTGATCGTAAGGTTCAATCTGAGTGGTTGGATGGCTCCGCTCAAGCTGCAGGGAGGTTACAAACGTATTGGCAAACGCGATCCAGTCGATTTCCGGATACGCCACTGCATGAGCATTAAAATTGCCTGTCGCTCCGCCAAATTTGGCACGGTGTGGCACGGCTTGCAGTAAACTGAGTTGCCCGCGCAAGCGCTGTACAAATACCTCCAACTCTTTGCCGATTCGGGTTGGCGAGGCCGGCTGGCCATGCGTGCGGGCCAGCATGGGCACATCTGCCCACGTCCTTGCCTGCTGTTCCAGCAGATCTACGGTTGCGTGCAATTTGGGATAGAATTCCCGCTCCAAAAATTCCCTAAGCAGCAGAGGTGTGGCCGTGTTATTGATATCCTGCGAGGTGAGACCAAAGTGGATGAACTCTTTGTAAGAGCCGAGCCGGAGCTTATCGAACTCTTCCTTCATGAAGTATTCCACCGCTTTCACATCGTGGTTTGTGGTGGACTCAAGTTCTTTGATGCGCAGAGCAGCATCTTCCGTGAAACCTTCGTAGAGTGCCCGCAACGCGGGATAGGTATGCCTGGGAAAACCGGCTAATTCAGGCAGTGGCCATTCGCACAGCATGATGAAGTATTCCACCTCCACACGCAGCCGGTACCGCATCAATCCAAATTCCGAGAAATACGCACACAAGGGAGCAGTAGTAGAAAAATAGCGGCCGTCAATTGGGGAAATGGCGGTGAGCGAGTGAAGTTTCACGGATAGCGATCAAAAAACAAAAGTAGCCTTTTTTTGCCAGTTGACCCATTTGCCGCCGCATGCTGTTCACCTACCGTTAACATGATTCCGGTCAACTTATATACTGCCCGCCCCGTTAAAAGCAGCGTGGTTTTTTTACTTTTGCGCGCTTGATGAGGTGGTTTATCCCTTTACTTCTGGCTTTACTATTTGCGGACGTGAGTGCGCAGATCAAGAATGCCCCCGGAAAAGAGCTGCGGATTAAAAAAGCTACGGGCCCGATTGTACTCGATGGGGCGTTAACGGAGGCCGACTGGCAAACTGCGGATGTGGCGAAAGATTTTTTTATGAACTTTCCCACCGACTCATTGCCGCCCGCTTTTCAGTCGGAAGCACGCCTCACGTTCGATGATCATCACCTGTACATCTCATTTGTGGCATACGATGACCTGGACACTTCACCCAACATCATCCAATCGTTGCGCCGCGATATCGATTGGGAGGGTAATGATAACATCGGCATCTACCTTGATCCCTATGATGATTACACCAACGGATTCTATTTTACCATCACCCCAATGGGAGTACAGTCGGAGGGAATCATTTCCAACGGAGGCACCAATGATGACGCGTTTAACGACAGCTGGGATAACAAATGGTTTAGTTCTGTTGCGCGCCTGGGTGATCGCTGGGTGGCCGAACTTTCGATTCCGTTTAAGTCGTTTCGCTATAATCAAAAGCCCTGGAACATTACGTTCGTCCGCAATGACGTAAAGCGAAATCAGGTATCCAGTTGGATAGCCACACCGGTGGCCTACATTCCGGCCTCCTTCTCGTATGCTGGAAAGACAGTATGGGAAGATCAGGTACCCCACGCGGGCATGAATGTGTCGTTGATTCCCTATGTTACATTAACCACTGCCAGGGATGATGACGGCCAGGCATCCGCGCAGTCGCAGGTGGGCTTTGATGCCAAGGTGGGGCTGACGCCCGCTTTGAATCTTGACCTGACGGTGAACCCGGACTTCTCGAATGTTGAGGTCGATCGACAAATCATCAACCTGACCCGTTTTGAATTTGGCTTTCCGGAGCGCAGGCAGTTTTTCTTGGAAAACAGCGACCTATTCGCCCAGCAGGGTTTCCCCGATTCCCGACCTTTTTTTTCGAGGCGCCTCGGGCTGATTTCGGATTCTTCGGGCGCTACCCGGCAGGTACCCATCTCGTATGGCGCGCGCCTGAGTGGCAAGATCGGCTCCGACTGGCGTGTTGGTCTGCTTAACTTACAGACTCGCGAAAAATCCGCGCTTGGCTTACCGGCCCAGAATTATACGGTGGGCGTAATCCAGCGGCAAGTGTTTTCCCGATCAAACATCGGGCTCGTTTTCGTTAACAAGCAGTCCCTCGGTTTGGGCGAATATGATTCCACCCGGTTTTATAATCCGAGTCTGCTCCGTAAAAAAGTGGTTCAGGGCCGCGAGGTTACCCGCCTGAATCGGTACAACCGGGTGATCGGTGCCGACTTCAATTTGTTTACCAAAAGCAATCGCTGGAACGGTGATTTCTACTATCATCGCAGCCTGGATGATTTTGCCACTACCAAAAATTATTCCTACGGCGCTTTTCTCGGTTACTTCAGTCGCAACCTGAATGTATTTGTTGGGCAAAACGGTGTCGGAAAAAACTACAATGCGGAAGTGGGATTTGTACCCTCGCTGGCTGTGTATCCAGGCTACCATGGCGGTTTTGTGCGGGTAGAGACTCCCATTTTTCCGAATTCCAAGAAAATTGCCCGTATGGCACCCAGTGTCGAAGCAAACTACACGGCGTTACCCGACGGTACCCTCACGGACTATGCCATTAGCGGCGGGTATGACATCAATTTTAAAAATACGGCACAGTTTTCGGCAAACTATACAGATGTCTTCCAGCGGCTTCCCGAGGAGTTTAATCCGATCTTCCCCGCCGGAGACAGCGCGCTGCTGGCCGGCCAACAGTTTGGGTGGAGGGAATTCAACCTGCAGTACAATTCCGATACGCGCAAATTGTTCAATTTCTCTCTCAACAGCACGCTGGGTGGCTTCTACAACGGACGGCGTGGAAGTGTGGGCGGCACACTGAGCTACCGGTACCAACCCTTCGGCAGCTTTTCTGTTACAGTAGACTATAACGATATCCGTTTGCCGGAAACCTACGGCAGTGCCACGTTCCTGCTCGTTCAACCCCGGCTGGATCTCACCTTCACCGACAAACTTTTCCTCACCACTTTTCTCCAGTATAACGACCGCTTCAACAACGTGAACCTGAACGCCCGTTTCCAGTGGCGGTTTAAACCTGCGTCCGACTTTTTTGTTGTATACACGGAAAATTACTTGTCTGAAACTTTTACCAGCAAAAACCGCGCACTTGTCTTGAAACTCACCTATTGGTTTAACCTGTAGCCTACCCACATCGCAGGTAGTGGCTGCAGGAGACGGCAAAGCTGCCACCGGCTGCTACCCGAAAAAATTTCCGGCTGTGAGATTTTGAGTAACCCTGGTTTTGATGGTCGTTCAGAACACCCCATGCTAAAAATGTGCGGCGGGGAGTGTAGTTTTGCACCCCAGAAAATTAAGAAATATGGCATTTGGATTCTTTAAAAAAGCCGACAAGAAAGAAGAGGTTCACGGTCCACATTATCACGATCTGCTCGTGAAGAAGGTCGTGCCCGAAACGCGGGATGCCATCTCCATTTGGTTTGAGCAACCTGCTTCTGGTAAGCTGGTCTATAAGTCCGGACAGTTCTTAACGTTGATTGTGAATATAAACGGCAAAGAGGTACGCCGGGCGTACTCACTTTGTTCAGCCCCCCATGTAGATGCCGACCTTGCCGTCACCGTGAAACGTGTAGAAAACGGGCTGGTGTCCAATTTCCTCAACGATACCTTGAGAGCAGGTGACCGCGTAAAGGTGATGGAGCCCATGGGGCAGTTCACCACCGAGTACCAGGGCACCAACAAGCGCCACCTCATCATGTTTGCCGGCGGCTCGGGAATTACCCCCATGCTCTCGCACATCAAGAGCACGCTGACGTTAGAGCCGGAGAGCATTGTTTCGTTGGTTTATGCGAATCGAAATATCGAAAGCATCATCTTTAAAGATGAGTTGGTGAAGTGGGAGACGAACTACCAGGGCCGGTTACACCTGATTCACATCCTCGACAACGCCCCGATGAACTGGCAGGGCTATTCGGGTTTGTTGAATTACGAGATGCTGACCCGGCTTTTTGAACGCATTCCTGATTGGGGCCTGGAAAAAACCACCTACCTCATGTGTGGTCCCGAGGGGATGATGAAAAACGTAGAAGCGCTCTTGGTGGAGCGTAAAATTCCCTCTGAGAAGATTTTTAAAGAAAGCTTTGTTCAAGGCACGATTGATAAGGAGAAAAAGACGGAGACTACCGCTGAAGCGGAAAAGAAAACCCGCGTGGTCACCATTCGTTACGATGGCCAGGAGCACAAAGTTTCCGTTGCGCCCGATCGCACGATTTTAGAAACCGCGTTGGATCAGGGCATTGATTTGCCGTATTCGTGCCAAAGTGGTTTATGCACCGCGTGCCGCGGTAAGGCGCTTTCGGGAAAAGTGAAGTTGGATGAAGAAGAAGGTCTCTCGCAATCCGAACGCGCGGAAGGTTATGTGCTTACCTGCGTGGGACATCCGCTAACCGATGATGTGATAATCGAAATCGGATAGACCGGCTTCGCCTGAACACATGCGCACGTGGTCAGCACCCCAAGACGCTATGCGGGCGTGGCGGGTTCAGTTATTCAATCGCCTCTTTTCGTTTTGTTATGATCCGCACCAGAGCGGGCAGCGCAATCAGCACCCACACCACGTTGATGAATGCAGAAGGGTAGGCGCCGTAATAGACGGTATTGATGATCAGAAATCCGCCTCCCGTAAAGTTGAGTACTTGAAACAGGAGTGAGTCACTCCTGATCTTTTGGAAGCTATTCAGGCCGTAGGCTGCGATTACCTCCAGGGACCCCACCCATCCAATCACGTCAATCCAAAATTTCATTTATTTACGCAGGGTTATTTTCAACACACGCATATTATTTGTTACAAAAAGCGTCTTTTCATCCGCCGATAAGGCACAGTTGGAAGCGGCCTCGCTCAACCTGATTTTTCCGAGGAGTATGCCGCTGGCATCAAATACCCACACGCCACCGGGTCCGGTGGCAAACACTGTTCCGTTGCGATCGATTTTCAGCCCGTCGGGTAGCCCGCGTTCGGTGGAAGTTTGAGAGGTGGCATCGTAAAAAACCGAGCCCCTGATCACCGTGCTGCCATTCCATTCGTAGCGGTACCATTTCGCTTTCGCGGGATCGGAGTTGGCTACCAAAAAAGATTTTCCGTCCGGGAAAAATGCGATACCATTCGGTCGCGTGAGCGAATCTACGAGGAGTTGAACTTCACCCGCAGGGGTAACCCGGAATACACCCTGAAAGGCAAGCGCACGGGTGGAGTCGTTTTCCTGCATCGGCAACCCGTAGGGAGGATCGGTAAAGAAAAAGTCGCCTCCTAAAAATGCCGCATCATTCGGGCTGTTGAAGCGTTTGCCCTGGAAAGCGGCAGCGATTGGCATGAACGCGGGCGCGGGCGCATGGAGCGGTGCATTCATTCGCGCGAGTTGGCGATTGCCGTGTTGGCAAAGCACTAATTTCCCTTCGCTATCCAACAGCAGCCCGTTAGAGCCGGGTTCATTGCTATACGTGCCGTCTCCCGTGTAACCCGAGGGAGTTAAGTAAACGCTTACCGGTTGCCCCTCTTGCCACTGATAAACTGTGTTCTTGGGTACATCCGAAAACAGTAACTTTTTTTCAGACGCTACCCAGACCGGCCCCTCACTCCATTTGTATCCGTCACCAATTTTTTCGATCACGGCGTGCCGATCTACCACCTCGCGGAATTCTGGTTGGAGTTCGTTAAACGAACCGAAAGGCGAGGATGCACGCTCATGTGGAGCACAGTACAAAAGAACGAGCAGGGGTAAGAGGTATACGGGTTTCATGAATTGATTTTCTGGTTTTTAGTCCCTGATTTCCGGTCGCGGGACTCTACTCTCTGATCCCTGACAACTAACAACTAACAACTATCAACTATCATCTAACAACCGACATCCAACAATATCCAACCAATGACCAGTAGTCGGCAACGAGTCGCTAGTTTTTCGGCAATGCAGGATCGGATTTTGCTCCCACCCATTCTGCGCCATCCTCGAAAACTTCTTTTTTGAAAATCGGCACCCTGTATTTCAGCGAGTCGATGATGTATTGGCAGGCTTCAAACGATTCTTTGCGGTGCGAGGTGC
>CANGUI010000110.1 GCA_947457025.1 Flammeovirgaceae bacterium
ATAATGGATTGTCGATTTGAAGCGAAAATACATTTACTGATTTTTAAAGGAAAAATCTCATATTTCAATTTTTCACACCACAGGTCTTGGTTAAATGCCCAAATCACTTGTTTAGGCTCTGCAATTATTCGCTTTATTCTTTCATGCAAAACACTTTCAGCATCCGACAAGTGAACTAAAATCTTTCGTATGCTCCATTTGTTAATGCCGTAAATTTTCTGTAAGTCATTTTCAGGCAAATTAAAATAGTCCTCTGTCTGCGCTTTTGTCTCAATAAGTTGATTGATTATGTCCATTGTGAAGGGTTTTGTAAAATTGCCACTAACGGTCTGTGTCTGCGCTTTGGCTTTTCTATCCTATAAAGTTAAAAATAATTTATAAGCCATAGCGCATACACGTTGTTGGCGGTATATGTCTCATCTCAATTCTGCCTTTTCTAGCTTAAACTCCTTCTCAACACTGTCTCTATTAACTTTTATAATCAAACTCTCCATTTGATGAGGCGTTTCACGAAGCTTAAAATACTTCGCGCAAATGTTTAAGCTGTCAACCTTTACTTCATTCATACTAATTTTCTTGTCTTTAAGTTGTAATCCTTTTATTTCTCCGTCAAGTCCTTTGTAAATTCTTCTCATGTAAGTGTCTTTTTCATCCATGTTCATATTTATCGTCCTTCTGGAGAGGTGAGACTTGCCGATACACCTGCAGCTGACTGTGCGAATAGGTTGGTATGTACATCTACTTTGCAGCAGAAGGCGATGGGAGACGCTGCGGTGAAATACGAGCTGACATGGGCAGGCGCTGATCTCCTGAGGAGAACCGGGGCAGGTTTTTCTGGTGATTCCGGCCAGAAAATCAGCAGATGATCCAACACGACTCGATTTCAACGAGTCAGGAGTCTCCTGAAGATGTGTGGAGGCACCGAAGTGTGATTTTTTTTCTTGGCGAAGGTTTTCCTTCCTGTAAGCGAGTTAAGCATACACGCTTGTACCGCGTTTCTGCCGGAAATGTTGATCAGGTACCGCGCCCCACACCCGATAGCAACCTGAAGCGAGGATTTTGTAGAGTTTCTGGCCAGACGTAAGTTTGTGCCGACATCAGCATTGTAACCCTTTATTTCATGCAACCAGTATACGCTGAACGGGCCCCAAAAGCGATTGGCCCGTATGTTCATGCCTACCAAAGTGGCAGATTGCTTTTTTGCTCCGGGCAGACTCCGCTCGATCCGGATACCATGGCCATAGAGGCTGCCGGTATTGAAGATCAGACCCGCGTTGTGCTTCGCAACCTCGAAGTGGTGCTCTTGGCGGCTGGATGTAATCGCCGTCATGTTCTGAAAACAACCGTTTTTCTGAAGAACTTTGCAGACTTTGAGCGTATGAATAAAACGTATGCCGAATTCTTTGGCGATCACCGCCCTGCGCGCTCAACGGTAGAGGTTTCGCGTTTACCTAAAGATGCGCTGGTGGAAATTGAGTGTGTGGCCGAATGCCCGGAATAGGGTGCTTTTGATCAGGCTGGCTGCACACGTAACGCATTCGCGAAACGTTTTCAAGGTACAAGGGTCTGACGCCCCCGGCTACTACACGTACGTCGGGTTTGCATTGTAATCTGCTCGTTAATTCGCCCGTATGGCGGCAACCGGATCAAGGCGGGCTGCCATCGCGGCGGGTATAATACCACTCACCAGTCCGATGACGGTTGAAACGGTAACACCCAGAGCCACATTTTTGTACGACATCACCACCTCGAGGCTGCCAAATGGAATCAAGGTGAGGAAATAAACCAGCAGCAGGCCGGTCAGGCCTCCGATGAGGCTTAGAAATACGGCCTCGAACAAAAACTGGAAAAGGATGAAGAAGTTTTTCGCTCCGAGCGATTTCTGCAAGCCGATAATGCTGGTACGCTCTTTCACCGATACGAACATAATGTTAGCGATACCAAAGCCGCCCACCAGCATGGAAAATCCACCGATGATCCAGCCGGCCAGGCCGACTGTATCGAACACACCCGACACCAGCCCGAGGAAGGCCTCGGGGCGGTTGATTACGAAGTTGTCTTTGTCGAAAGGCCGCAGTCCGCGGCGGCTGCGCAGATACCCTTGCGCTTCGTTTTCCAATTCCACCAGACCGACATCGGTTTCAGTTCCTTTGATGCCAATGCGGCTGCCGATTTCATTCCAGCGCCCGGTGCCCGTCATGTACAGCTTGCGGAAAGACTGGTAGGGTATAAAGACATTAAAGTCTTTGGTAGGGGTACCCAGAAAACTCTCGCCTTGCCGCTTCAACACGCCAATGATGCGGTATTTGAGATTTTTGATCCGCACTTCGCGGCCGACAACGTCGGTTACATTCGTGAATAACGACTCGGCAACCTTGTAGCCCAACACAACCTGATTGCCGCCTCCGGCAGCTTCTTCTTCCGAAAAATACCGGCCTTCAATGATATCCATCTCACTGATGCCATCATAGCCTTCACTCACACCTATTAATGCGATTTGGCTGATGCTGTTGTTGCCGGCTTTCACGACTGCGTTTCCACGAATGGCAAAAATGGAAATGGCAGACTGGTTGGAGAGGTTAGCCTTCAAAAACTTGTACTCGTTATACGAGGGGTTTGGTCTGCGCCAGTATTCCCACCACTTGTAGTCACCACCGTTGGTGTTCCCCGGGAAGGGCCACTTTTCTACATACAGGATGTCTGCCCCCAGAAAGTTGAAACTCTCCTTAATGTTTTTTTCCAGCGAATCCACGAAGGTGAGTACGGCGATGATGGCAAAGATGCCGACTGTAACGCCCAGCAGCGATAGGGTGGTACGCAACAGGTTAACTTTGAGGGCGCGACCGGCAAAGCGGAAGCTCTCGATAACTAATTTGAGGATCAACATTACCCGGTTTTTAACGCGCGAATACGCGTATGGTTGGCCAAAGTAGCACAAAAAGGCAATTTTGGGTGTAAAAGGGGTCTCTTTTTAGTGACTAGCGGTAAAAAAAGTGTCTTCCAGACGAACCAATCGGTACTGGGGATACTATTTTTGCACCCTTAAATTTTAAAAGTCCTTTGAGCCAAAGCCCGTAAGCTTATGAAGTTATCTGAGTTCAAGTTCGACCTCCCCGTCAGTCTGATCGCGTCCGAACCCGCCGAAAACCGCGATGAAGCCCGGTTGATGGTGATCCATAAAAACACCGGAAAGATCGAGCATAAGGTCTTTAAAGACATCATCCACTACTTTGACGAGGGCGACGTGATGATCGCCAACGACACCATGGTTTTTCCTGCCCGCCTCTACGGGCGAAAGGAAAAAACCGGCGCTAAGATTGAGGTATTTCTGTTGCGTGAACTGAATGCCGACATGCACCTGTGGGACGTACTGGTAGACCCGGCACGTAAAATCCGTGTAGGCAACAAACTGTATTTCGGAGATGGCGAGCTCGTAGCGGAGGTAATCGACAATACCACCTCCCGGGGGCGGACGATCCGTTTTCTCTTCGATGGCGATTCGGAGGCTTTTGATAAAGTGATTGAGCACCTCGGGGAGACGCCCTTGCCGAAATACATCAAGCGCAAAGTCAAGCCGGAAGATAAAGAGCGTTTTCAAACGATCTTTGCAAAGAACAAAGGTGCTGTCAGCGCCCCGACTGCCGGCCTTCACTTTACCCGGCAACTGATGAAGCGGTTGCAATTGAAGGGGGTAGATTTTGGTTATGTCACGCTGCACATCGGCCTCGGTACATTCCGCTCGGTTGACGTTGAAGACCTGACCAAGCACAAAATGGATTCAGAAAACTTCGTGGTAGGCACGGATGCCGTAAAGTTGGTGAACCACGCCCTCGAAAATAGAAGCCGGGTTTGCGCCATCGGCACGACCTCCATGCGCTCGCTTGAATCGGCAGTTTCGGCCACCAACCGCCTGAAAGAGCGCGAAGGATGGACTGACAAATTCATTTTTCCTCCGTACGACTTCAAAATCTGCAATGCGCTGGTCACCAATTTTCATCAGCCGGAGAGCACCTTACTGATGGTGGCCTGTGCCTTTGGTGGTTATGATCTGGTGATGGAAGCCTATCAGGCTGCCAAAAAAGAAAAGTACAAGTTCCTGACGTACGGCGACGCCATGTTGATTTTGTGAGTCCGGGCCCGGGAGCATTTGTTTCGAAACAAAGCGGCTATTGCTGACTTTTTTGGCTGATCATCTGCCGACGGCCCTCGGAACCTTCATCCGGCAACCCTTTAAATCCCCGGCGGCTATCACGTTGGCCGTACATTCCTTTCAGCGGAAGTGTACCAGCTCAGCAGCATCTGCCGCAGCTCGCGGCATCGGCAGGTTGCGCGTGTAAATCCTTTTTGAAAAACGCCTGCTGGATCCGTTCTTTGTGTATACCTCAACCTCTGTTCTATGCGAATGATCATTGCCTTTCTTTTTATCGCCATACTCGCGCAGGCTCAAAGCCCGCTGATCATCAGTGAACGCGAGCGCGCCCGCGTGGTAGACGAATTACTGGAAGACAGGTTACGTCAGGTGCTGCCTGCGCTGATGCGGCGGGAGGGATTTGATATGTGGGTGATTATTTCGCGCGAGTACAATGAGGATCCGGTGATCCGTACGCTCCTGCCGGCCACCTGGTTTGCGGCTCGCAGAACCACCATGCTCATTGCCTTCGATCCCGGACCGGAGAAAGACCTTGAATATCTCGCTGTGTCGCGGTACGATGTAGGGAAGATGTTCAAGCGTGCCTGGGATCCGGATGCAAACCCGGATCAGTGGGCGCAACTGGGTAAAATAATAACAGATCGCAATCCCAAAAAAATCGGGATCAACAAAGCTCCCCACTACGGACATGCAGATGGCCTGACGGCCAACGATTACGATAATCTCGTTCGTGTTATTCCGAAAAATTTGCACGCTCGCATCACCTCCGCCGAAAAACTGGCCGTGGCCTGGTTGGAAACGCGCACCGACCGCGAGATGGTAATCTACCAGCAGATTTGTCGCATTGCCCACGACATAATCCGGGAAGGATTCTCGGATCAGGTCATTCAGCCCGGCATCACCACCACGGATGATGTGGTGTGGTGGTACCGCGAAAAAATCCGCGAGCTAAAACTCGATACCTGGTTTCAAACGTCTGTATCCATCCAACGCAATGAACCGGAGGCGGTAACGGCCAAGCGGCCTCAGCCGCTCGTCATTATGCCTGGCGATTTGCTTCATGTCGATTTCGGTATCACTTACCTGCGGTTGAATACGGACACCCAGCAACATGCGTATGTGTTGAAGCCAGGTGAAACCGAGCCGCCGGCCTACCTGAAAGATGCACTGAAGCAGGGCAACCGGCTGCAGGACATTCTCACGTCACATTTTCGGGAGGGCCGCACCGGAAATGAAATTCTCAAGGCAACCCGCGAGCAGGCACTGGCCGAGGGCATAACGCCCTCCATCTATACCCACCCGATTGGATTTCATGGCCATGCGGCCGGCACAACCATCGGGATGTGGGACATGCAGGGCGGCGTACCACACACCGGAGATTATCCGATGCACCTGAATACAGCGTACTCGATCGAGTTGAACTGTACCGTCAATGTTCCCGAATGGAAACGCGATATCCGCATTCAACTGGAGGAAGATGGCTTCTTTGATGCTTCCGGCTTCCGATATATTGATGGGCGGCAGCGCGAGCTGATCGGGATACCCAAAGCTGACGGCGTTAACCGGCAATAAATCCACTCGGCGGGTGTAGAAAGCTTATGCGCCAGATTCATACCGGCTATGCACTGGGCGTCTTCGCGTGCTTGTTCGCCGTATTCTTTGTACCCCTGCTGATCCCGATCTTTTTCCCCTCCCGGCACCGCTGGGTAGGCATACTCAATCGTTGGTGGGCTCACGTGTTTTTTAGACTGGCGTTGATTCCCTACCGTGTGGAGGTGCGAGGCAACCTACACCCGGCTCAGCAGTACATTTTTTGTCCAAACCACTTTTCGTACCTCGATATCCCCACCCTCGGCCTCAACCCGCACAATTGCATTTTCGTGGGCAAAAACGACATGGAAAAAATCCCGCTATTCGGATTTATGTATCGAAAATTACACATCACGGTAGACCGTGCGCGCCTCATGAGCAGATTTGAGACGTATATCAGGTCGCTGGAGGCCCTGGATGTCGGCAAAAGCCTCGTCATTTTTCCCGAGGGCGGTATAATTACCCAACACCCGCCACACATGGCGCGGTTTAAGGATGGTGCTTTTCGCGCCGCCATCGAAAAACAAATTCCCATTGTGCCCGTCACCATTCCCCACAATTGGATAATTTTACCCGATCAGAAAGAGCTGCTGCTGGCGCGCGGCACAATTGAAGTTATCTTCCATGAACCCGTGCCGGTTGCTGGCCTGACGATGAACGATCTGGACGCTCTGAAAGCAAACG
>CANGUI010000111.1 GCA_947457025.1 Flammeovirgaceae bacterium
AAAAGCACAACCATGAAAATGATTACCGGCTACATCGGCATCGGCCAGGGCGATGTGTTCATCGATGAGCAATCGGTAAAGCAACATGGCGATGACCTGAAGAAATTCATCGGCTACCTGCCTGAAAATAATCCGCTTTACCTCGACATGCCGGTGATTGATTACCTGGCTTTTTGCGCTGCCCTGCAGGGGGTTGACAAGGTACGGATTGACGAGCGGGTACGCGAGATGATCCGCATAACCGGGCTGAATGCCGAAAAACACAAAAAAATCGGAGAGCTCTCCAAGGGCTACCGCCAGCGCGTGGGCCTGGCGCAGGCGATGATCCACGATCCGAAAATTCTGATCCTAGACGAACCCACCACCGGGCTTGACCCGAACCAAATTGTCGAGATCCGCAAACTGATTCGCGAGCTGGGCAAAGAAAAGACGGTGATCCTCAGCACCCACATTCTGCCCGAGGTGGAAGCCACCTGCGACCGCATCCTGATCATCAACAAAGGCAAGATTGTAGCCAACGGCACAGCCGAAAATCTGCGCACGCAGGCGGCAGGTCAGGAAATTCTGCGCGTGCGGATCGAAGATGCGCCGGCCGATGCCGTCCTCCACGAATTGCGGCGCCTGCCCGCCACCGACCGTGTGGAATGGGTGGACAAGTCGCTCAACCGCTTTGAGCTCATCAGCCGCACCGGCGCCTCTGCCAAACGCGAGGTGTTCAACCTCTGCGTGCAAAAAGGATGGGTGTTGTCGGAGTTGATTCCGATGGAAACCCGCCTCGAAGACATTTTCCGTAACCTAACCATGAATTGATTATGCAAGCCATCTGGGTGATAACCAAACGGGAATTGAATTCCTTTTTCGACTCGCTGATTGCGTACATTATGCTGGTGCTTTTTTTGGGCTTCAGCGGCTTTTTTACGTGGCTGTTTGGCTCCGATGTGTTTCTGGTGGGCCAGGCCAGCCTGCAATCATTTTTCTCTATCGCCTACTGGAGTTTGTTTTTTTTCATTCCGGCACTGACCATGCGCCTGCTGGCGGAAGAAAATAAAACAGGCACAATTGAACTGCTCCTCACGAAAGCCGTCACCGACCGCCAGGTGGTAATCGGCAAATTTCTCTCTACTCTGTTGCTGGTAGGCATTGCCTTGCTGTTCACGTTGCCTTATGTCATCACGCTGGCTAACATCGGCACGATCGATACCGGGGCGATTGCGTGCGGCTACCTGGGCCTGTTACTCATGAGCGCTTCGTACATCAGCATCGGGCTGTACGCCAGCAGCATCACCAACAACCAGATTGTGGCCTTCCTGGCCGCGCTGTTCATTGGGTTATTTTTCCACATCATCTTCGATGCGCTCGCGTCTAACTTCACGGGGTGGCTCGGTAGTGTCTTCAGCACACTGAGCATGTCCGACCATTTCGACAGCATCTCCCGCGGCGTAGTGGATACACGCGACCTGATTTACTTTCTTTCCATTGTGGCCGTGGGGCTGCTCCTGGCCGAACTTTCTCTCACCAAACGTAATCTTGACTGACCATGAAGGCAAAAGTTTATACCACCGCTGCCCTCATCATCGCCATCATCTTCGCGCTGAATCTGGTGTCGAATGAGTTTCACCTGCGCCTGGACCTCACCGAAGGAGGCCAGTACACGCTGAGCGAGGCAACCGAAAACATCCTCGAAAACCTCGAGGAGCCGGTGACCATCAAAGCATACTTCTCCCAGAACCTGCCGGCCAACATCATCAAAACCCGCACGGACTTCCAGGAACTGTTGCTGGAGTATGCCAACCGGGCCGATGGCATGCTGCAATATGAGTTCATCAACCCGAACGAAAAGGAATCCATCGAAACGGAAGCCACCAACAATGGCATCCAGCCGGTGCTGATCAACGTACGCGAAAAAGATCAGGTGAAGCAGCAAAAGGCTTTTCTGGGTGCCGTGATCAGCCTGGGCGACAAACAGGAAGTGATTCCGTTTGTGCAGCCGGGCTCCGCCATGGAATATGCACTCTCCACGGCGATCAAAAAACTATCGATCACGAACAAGCCGGTGATCGGTTTGCTGACGGGGCATGGCGAGGCCGGCGCGGAGGAGCTCGGGCAACTCGACCAACAGGTATCGATTTTATACACCACACAGGACATCCGGCTCGACTCGTCCGACATCCCGGCTGCCGTGAAAACGCTGGTGGTCATTCGCCCGAACGATACCATTCCCCCCGCGCAGCAGCAGAAGATCGATCAGTTTCTGGCGCGCGGCGGCAACCTGCTCCTCGCGCTCAACCGCGTGAACGGCAACTTGCAACAGGCGTTCGGCTATGCCCAGGCTACCGGCTGGGAGACATGGCTGCAGCAGCGGAACATTTTGCTCGAGGATGCCTTTGTGGTGGATGCGAAGTGTGGCGCCGTTACGCTGCAGCAACAAACGCCGTTTGGAATCATGCAAAGCCAGCTGGCCTTTCCCTATCTCCCCATCGCCGCGCGCTTTGCAGACCACCCGGCCAGCAAGGGACTTGAAAACGTGGTTTTTGAATTTGCAAGCCCGCTGACGTATGTGGGCGATTCGTCCATCCGCTTTACGCCCCTTGTCTTCTCGTCCGACAAAGCCAATAAACTCAAGGCACCGCAGTACTTTGATGTGAATAAGCAGTGGACGGAAGCTGACCTGCCGCTGCGCGATGTTATCATAGCCGGTGCTTTCCAGGGCCGTATTGCCGGCACAGCGCAATCAAAACTGGTGGTGATCGGTGACGGCGATTTTGCCCTCTCCAGTCAGCAGCAGCGACGGCCACCCGATAACATCAACCTGCTATCGAATGCCATCGACTGGCTGTCGGACGACACGGGGCTGATTGCCCTCCGCACCAAGGGCGTAACCTCACGCCCGCTTGAAGAGCTGGAAGACAGCACCAAGACGATTCTGAAATACACCAACTTCCTGCTGCCGGTGGTGCTGGCCATTGCCTATGGGCTGATCCGCATGCAGCGCAACCGCATGAAGCGATTTCAGCGCATGAGTGAGTCGTACTAAAACGAAACCACTATGAAAAAACTGAACAATACCTGGCTCATCGCGGCGCTTGTGGTGCTGGTGGGCGCCTTTTTTATTTCGCGCTTCTTCCGCGCCCCGGGTCTGGAGAGCAATCTGCGGCAGCAGTTAGTACAACTCGATACCGCCGCCATTACGCAGTTGCGGGTGCGGCCGGCCTCCGGCGGAGAGGAAATCAGCCTGCAGCGTGAGGGTGTGAACTGGAAAGTGACGCAAGGTAGCAAAAGCGCTTTCGCGGATCGCAGCGCAGTGAACGCCGCCCTCTCCTCCCTCAGCGCCTTGAAGCCGCTGCGCATGGTAAGCCGCAAGAAAGACAAATGGAATGATTTTCAGGTGGGCGATGGTGGCACACAGGTTGCTGTTTATGAGGCTGACCGCCA
This sequence comes from Flammeovirgaceae bacterium, assembly GCA_947457025.1. GTDB lineage: Bacteria > Bacteroidota > Bacteroidia > Cytophagales > Cyclobacteriaceae > ELB16-189. Next base: position 3,433 of record CANGUI010000111.1, read on the forward strand.
GGAAAGCAACCTGCACATCGGCAAAACCAACTTTGTGCAAAACCAGCAGGGCGGTTTTGGCGGGGCCTACACATACGTGCGCGTAGGGGATGAAGATGAAGTTTATGCCATAGACGGTTTTCTCGAATCCTCCTTTAATCGTACCTACTCAGATTGGCGCAACAAAAATTTTCTACGCGTGAGCCGCGATGCCGTTTCCAAAATCACGTTTACTTATCCGGCCGACTCATCGTTTGTGCTGGAGAAAAAAGATTCGGTGTGGGTTGTGAATGGCCAACCCGCCGCTATCGCCCCGGTGGACACGTATCTCGGTCATCTGGCCTTCAAAAATCTGAACAGCTTTGCTGATGATTTTCAACCGACAGGAGCTGCACCCGTGACGATCAAAGTGGAAGCTCGCGGGGGGCCGCTTGAAACGATCGAAGGTTGGCCTTTACCTAACGGCCAGTGGGCGTTCCGCTCCACCCAGCAGCCCGTGATCTTCACCAGCGAGAGTTCGTCTGCAATTCAGGATCTGCTGCGGGGAAAAACCTATTTCATGAAATAGCCCAAATGCGGCAGGCGCAATGGGTTGTCTGCCTTTTTTTATTGCAACATCTTCAGCAAGGTGCTGAGCCGCGTCTTCAGATTTCTGCGGTCAATGATAAAATCCAGGAAGCCGTGCTCCAGTACAAACTCGGCTGTCTGAAATCCTTTTGGCAGATCCTTTCCAATGGTTTCACGGATAACACGCGGACCGGCAAAGCCGATGAGCGATCCTGGTTCGGCTATGTTGAAGTCGCCCAGCATGGCATACGAGGCTGTTACACCACCCGTGGTAGGATCGGTGAGCAACGAGATGTAGGGTATCCCTGCCTCATCCAACTGAGCCAGGCGAGCAGATGCCTTCGCCAGCTGCATCAGCGAATAGCCCGCCTCCATCATGCGTGCCCCCCCTGACCGCGAGATGATCAGCATGGGGGTTTTGGTGATCAGTGCATGGTGAATGGCGCGGGCAATTTTTTCACCTACAACCGAACCCATTGAGCCTCCGATGAAGGTGAAGTCCATGCAGGCCACGACAATGTCGAGGCCGTTCATTTTGCCATAGGCAGTGCGGACGGCATCTTTCAATTCAGTCTTTTTCTGTGATTCCTTAACGCGCCGCGGGTAAGGTTTGGTGTCCACAAACTTGAGCGGATCGGCCGACTCCATGTTCGCGTCCATCTCGGTGAACTCGTTATTGTCAAAAAGTATTTCAAAGTATTCCTTCGACCCAATCTTGACATGGTGATCTTCCTCCGGCACCACGTAAGCGTTGCTTTTCAACTCACGCGTGTGAATGATTTTTCCGCTCGGCGCTTTGAACCAGAGCCCATCGGGCACCTCGCGCTTGCTCTCCGTGGGAGTGAGTATTCCTTTATCGCTTCGTTTAAACCAGGGCATTGCCAAAGATCTTAGTTGATTAGCAGGATTGTACAAACCGAAGAACGTTGCGCGTCCATAGGTGAGCCAGCGTGTCCTCCCATACCGCAGGGTGTGTGCCTCACGGCAGTCTTGCGATTTGAACCTTTTTGCCCCGTCCGTTTGCTCCAGTCATCCATTCCGTATTTGTCTTTGCCGGCCGTCAGGCCACGTCAATCGACTTATCAAGATAAACATCCTGAATGGCATTCAGGATTTCTACACCCTCTTTCATCGGGCGCTGGAACGCTTTCCTCCCGGAGATAAGGCCCATGCCGCCGGCGCGTTTGTTGATGACCGCCGTACGTACGGCATCCGACAAGTCGCTGGCGCCTTTCGACTCACCGCCCGAGCTGATCAGCCCTGCGCGGCCCATGTAACAGTTGATCACCTGGTAACGGCACAGATCAATCGGGTGGTCGCTTGAAAGTTCGGTATAGATTTTTTCATCCAGCTTTCCATAGCTGCTGCCCCCTGTGTTGAGTGCCTTATAGCCTCCGTTTACATTGGCCAACTTCTGCTTGATAATATCTGCCTGGATCGTGACGCCCAGGTGATTGGCCTGGCCGGTCAGATCAGCCGCAAGGTGGTAGTCCACACCGTCTTTCTTGAACGCATTATTGCGGATGTAGCACCACAGAATAGTAGACATGCCCAGATCGTGGGCACGCTCGAATGCGGCGGCAACTTCCTGAATCTGGCGGGTGGACTCATCCGATCCAAAATAGATAGTGGCGCCCACTGCAACTGCGCCCAGGTTCCAGGCATCCTCCACCGAACCAAACATGATCTGGTCGGCTTTATTGGGATAGGTCAAAAGTTCGTTGTGGTTGATCTTGACGATGAAGGGAATCTTGTGCGCATACTTGCGGGACACCATGGCAAGGTTGCCATAGGTTGTAGCCACGGCATTGCAGCCACCTTCGATAGCGAGCTTCACGATGTTTTCGGGATCGAAATAGATTGGATTTTTTGCGAAAGAGGCCCCCGCGCTGTGTTCGATTCCCTGATCGATCGGGAGAATGGACAGAAATCCCGTACCACCGAGGCGCCCATGATCGAATAATGTCTGGAGGCTACGCAAAACCTGTGTGGACCGGTTCGAGGGACCAAAGATCCGGTCAACAAAATCCGGAGACGGAGTATGCAATTGATCTTTAGTGATGGTTTTGCTCTTGTAATCCAACAAGAAGGCGGCTTCACTCCCGAGGATGTCCGCAACAGAACGTTTTGACATATAGTAAAATAATGAGCGGCAAATATACCCCGCTACCCCCACCCTTCCAAACCGACGGAAATGTCAACATCCAATAAAAAAAGCCCGTTTTCTGATCAAAAACGAGCTTTTGAGGTTTTTTTATTCTACCAGATCAGGCAGTTGTTCCCTGAACGGTGGCGATGCGTTCTTTGATCCGTGCGGATTTGCCCTGACGACCACGCATGTAAAACAGCTTCGCCCGGCGCACGCGGCCTGCCTTCACAAATTCAATTTTGTCGATGCTGGGGCTGAGCAGAGGGAAAATTCGCTCTACTC
>CANGUI010000112.1 GCA_947457025.1 Flammeovirgaceae bacterium
ATCTTATTCATCCCTGTCAGAAGAGTTACTTTTACCAGGTACCTGGCAGTGTCTGTCTTAAGCGTGTCTTCCTGCTCTTGCAGCACGTAATAGATGCTTTCTCCGTTTCCTTCAATCACAACGTGGCCGATGGTGCCGTTCTTAAAATACGATGTCATTTTCCGGCCCTTTACCTGATTAAAGTTATTCAGGGTATCCCGTGATACGGCAAACGCATTGGACGTAAAAAATATTCGGTCAATTGTTTTGTTACGTAACTGTACGCGGATCGAATCGGCTGTAAGTTGGTTACCGGTAGTCCATAGAACGGGGCGGTGATAAAAATAGAGCATGGAATCCTGATTGATGTATACCAGCGAATCGCACGCGCCCTGTAAATCTGACTTATATATTTTCACGTGGTTAAAGGCAATGAAACGCTTCTTGGCGGGATCATCGCTTTCCACCGAAAGGAGCGTGTCGGCTGTAATGAACAACGTATCCCCATCGTCTGCTACCCGGGCAGCATACGCCTGATTAAAGACATGCGATAGGCCCGTGTTCTTGTTATAAATACTTTCCTGACCGTACACCACCAGATTCTCGTCTTTGCTTACCATAACCACATCGCCATGGACCTTGTAAATCTTGCGGACATCATCGAGATCATATTCATTTCCTCTCATGCGGTAGGAGGGTGTCTCCATAGTGCCCTTTATTAGTTCGGTTTTTTTTGAGACGGTGTTATAATATCCCGACCGATAAACAGCTTCTTTTCCATCTTTGTCAACGATGCGGGTAAGGTCATGGAAATAAAATGTCTTGGTGTTGGTATTGTATTGTAGCGTGTCGCTGGTAACTGTATAGTCCGGGTTGACGGACACCACGTTTTGTTTGAAAGAAGCCAGATTGGAAACGGTTTGGTAGTAGCCTTTTTCGCTGGTAAGCGTATTCGTGCTATCCACGAGTTTTCCTTTGTTGAAATAACGAGCTTCGCCGCGCGCACGGTCATAATCCAGAAAATCCGTGTACAGGGTGGCAGTTGCTTTTTTGACGAACACCACATTTCCGCGGAGGTTTGCCACACGGGTATTGCCATTGTATTTCAAGCGCCGGGCTGTTACCGTAATCGAATCTCCATCGATGATCCGAATACGTCCATAGGCATCAACCGCATTTACCGATTTGATGAATTGTGCGCTGTCGCAGTAAATTGTTGTTTGATTCTGAATGAATACCACATTGCCGATCACCCAGTCAACCCGTTTGCCATCACGCACCCCGCCGCGTTGCACATCAGCCCGCTCCAGCTTGATTTTTGATTTTTTCTGAGCCAAGACAGGCCCCGCCATCACCACCGCAAAAAGAACGCAAAAGAAATATTTCATGGCGCGGCAAAGGTAGCGGTTTTCCCGGTTGCGATTAGAACGGACCACCGGTTTTGAAGAAGTAAGCACTTTCGTTCATTTTTGCAGAGATGGATGATCTGTTCGATTCGTTTCAACACCAGCCGCCATTGTGGGGGCCAAAAAGCCGAATCGGGCTGGCCGTCAGTGGTGGATTGGATTCGATGGTCATGTTTCATCTCTTTTTAAGATTAGGAAAAACGTTTTCCGTACTACACGTGAATTATGAACTGCGAGGGATGGAATCAGAGCGGGATCAGACGTTTATTCAGGACATCTGTGCCCGTCACGGAATTACCTGCCTCATTCACCGGGCAAACCCCAACTTGTATGCCAGCCACTATCGCACGTCGGTACAGGAAGCTGCGCGCAACCTACGCTACGCCTGGTTTGACCAGCTGCTGGAGAGTGAGGTGGACACGATCGCCACGGCGCATCATCAAAACGATGAGGCCGAAACTTTTCTACTGAACCTGACTCGTGGCACCGGGATCTCCGGCCTCACCGGCATCCCGAGGCAGCGGTCCGGCATCATTCGCCCCTTGCTTTTTGCACCTCGGGCAGTCCTTGAAAAATATGCAGCCGCGCAGCAGATCGTCTGGCGTGAAGATTCCAGTAACCAGACGGATGACTATCTCCGAAACCGCATTCGGCACCACTTGATCCCGAGTTTGCTTGCCTTCAATCCCTCCTGGTTGGCCACAATTCAGTCAACACAAGCACGGCTTCGGGTAGCCGAAGATTTCCTCCGGCAGGGCATCGCTCGCTGGAAAGAGGCCTGGCCAACGCAACCTAATGGCGATCGAATTATCCCCTTCTCATCCCTTACCGGATTTGCCGAACCGGCGGCTACGCTTTGGGAAGGCATCAAAGAACTCGGCTTCTCCTTTGCCGTTTGCGAACAAATCGCTCGCGCCATGCAGAACTCGCAACCAGGCCGGCATTTCGATTCCTCCACGCACCGGGTATGGGTGGACCGCGAGATCCTGGTGCTGTCCGAAAAACGGGCCCTTGCAGCCGATGCCGTTTCGATCGCCCATCCAGAAGGTACGGTGGTGGGACCCCACGGTCAGTTGTACATAAAAACCGGTGTGCCTGTGATAGAACCGGACGCTGCTCTGGCACATCTCGATCTTGATCTGTTGCATTTCCCACTCACCTGGCGAACGTGGCAACCGGGCGATCATTTTCGCCCCCTTGGTATGGCGGGAACAAAAAAGGTGAGCGATTTTCTGATAAATCAAAAGGTTCGGAGGAGCGAAAAAAATTCGGTAACCGTTTTAGCCAGTCAGGGCAACATCATCTGGCTGGTAGGGTACCGTATTGACGATCGGTACAAAGTGACCTCAACAACCCGGATACCAATCACCTTTCGGTGGACTCCAAAAAACGAGTAAACCGGGAACTGCCTTTACCCCAGCTGCACCCATGACGATCAGGTTCCTTTACCTGATGGCGGTGGCTGTTTGCGAACAAATTTTTCGTAATTGGAAAAGAAGGTTTCGAAGTTCTCTACGGGCAATTTGCGGGCGATGATCTTCTTCTTTTCGTCTATTATATAAACGGTTGGGAAACTCTCCACCCAGTACAGTTTATTATACGGACCCACATACGTTCGGGGGCCGTTCACGGTTGTCCAGGGGGTTTTCATTTCTTTGATGAAGTTCCGCATCTTAGCCATTGACGTGTCGCTGCTGATGGCAAATACATCCAGGTCGTACTTGGTGCGATACTTGTTATAAAACTCGACCAGTTTGGGCGTTTCCTGCTTACAATGCCCGCACTCCGGATCGAAAAAAAACAGGATGGTATATCTCTTTTTGAGATCGTATAAGGAACGCATCTGGAGGTTGCTGTCCTGCATCTTCAGGTCGGGCGCTACCTTGCCCAGCATGTTGAGCCGGATTTTATCCGCGTACTCCTTCAGGTTTTTCTTGATGTCTTTGGTAACCCAAAAATCCATTTCTCCGGTAGCGTAATAGGTGTCGTACAAGTCTACGAACACCTCATCCAGACCCATAATTTTTGGTTGCTGGTAATGGATGAGCGCCTGAAAAACCAGATACTTATATGTTTCCTGGTTTGGTTTTGCAATGGCTGCCAGTTCGCGAATTGCCTTGAAAAGAGAATCACGCTGTTGCAGCACCAGTCGATCGAGGTAATCGTATAGCTTTTCGCGGTACACCGGTTTCGGCATCCGGATGAGTGCGTCATCAGCAAGGTTGAAATTGTCAAAATAATGAGCCCGGTAATACCGGAACTGGTACGTGCTGTCGATCGAACCATCTGCCTTTTTGGGTGGATCGGGTACAGGGATTGATTGCTGGCTGAGCAGCAGGCGGCCGGTGAGCGTGGTGGGATGTTTCTCGATGAGCTCTTTTTGGTGCGCTAAAACGCGTTCATTGATTTTTTGAAATGACTCGCGCGCCGCTTTTTTCTGATCATCTGTAAGCGTGCTGTCTTTCAGTACTTTTACAAAAGGCTCGGCATCGCCGTTGCGGGCCTTATTGAAGTTCATGTTCTGATAGAAGAGGTCATTATCCAGATCACCTTCTATCCGCATCGCCCCGATGTAATCGTCCTTGGATGTGCGCATGGCAAAGAACTGGTCCTGGCTAACCACCAAATCAAAAATGGGGGTTTGGGCGAGTGCTACAAAATATACGCCCTGATTCAACGACTTACGGCCATCAAAAGTAAATGCTCCGGAACCGTCCACTTTAGCTGTGTCGCGCAGAAACGCCTGCTCCCCGTAATAGTACCCTAAAAAGGCCGTTGTGTCTTTAAGGCCTTTTACAACGATCTCGATCTTATAGCCGTTTTGGGCAACTGCTTCAACGGCAATACCAAAAAATAACCACAGGATAAATCTCTTCATATGCGCTGTCTTTGGAAGGTGCAAATTTGGCAATTGTTTTGAAATTGTTGGTGGGGTTAATGCCCGGTTGGCCCGGCAGGTAAACCCCGCTTCCGTACAGGTAACAAATGCCGTTCCGGAAACACCAATTTACCGGAACCCAATAGCGTATCACCATCATAAGGATTTGATTGATATTTTTGCAGCGCATAAAAATGTCGATCCGCGTTCAGCAAGTCAGTAAGTTGTTTGGCCAGCAGAAAGCTGTTCAACAACTATCTTTTCAGATCAACCCGGGCGAGATCGTTGGGTTTTTGGGGCCCAATGGAGCAGGTAAGTCGACCACCTTGAAGATGATCACAGGCTACCTCCCACCGACGGAGGGTGAAATCTGGGTCAATGGCCTTTCTATTCGCCAGCATCCGCAGCGCATACGTCAACTGATTGGCTATCTTCCTGAACATAACCCGCTTTACCTGGATCTTTACGTGCATGAATACCTGATGCTGGCGGGTGGTTTTTACGGAATGCGTGGGCGGGTGCTGGCCGATCGCGTGAAGGAGATGATTGCCGCTTGTGGCCTAACCCGCGAACAAAATAAAAAAATTGAAGCGCTTTCTAAGGGATACCGCCAGCGCGTGGGTTTGGCCCAGGCGCTGATGCACGATCCGCCCGTGCTCATTCTCGATGAGCCTACAAGCGGTCTGGATCCAAATCAGATCATGGACATACGCACCCTGATCCGCACCGTGAGCCAGGACAAAACCGTTATTTTTTCCACCCATATCATGCAGGAGGTGGAAGCATTGTGTCAGCGCGTGTTGATTATTCATCAGGGCAACCTGGTAGCCGACCAACCACTGGCCGACTTATTACACGATAGAAAGGGACACCGGTGGATCACCCTCGACTTCCGGGAAACCGTACAGGCCGCCTTTCTGGAGGTACTCCCTTTTGTACGCGAGGTGAAACAACTCTCCGACCACCGGATAGCCGTTCGGGCTGAGTACCATCCTGAGTTGCCCGCACCACTCTTTGAGTTTGCTGCCAGCCACGGGCTGACGCTGTTGCGCGTAGAGCAAGAAGAAAATTCGCTCGAGTCGGTGTTTCGTATACTCACTCAAAACGGCCGACCGTGAAACAGATTTTTCAAAAAGAACTCACCGGCTTTTTCGGGTCGCTCATCGCCTACATTGTCATGGGCGTGTTCCTGGTAACGGTGGGATTGTTTACCTGGGTTTTTCCGGAGGATTCGGTGCTTCAATATGGGTATGCCGATCTGGGTATTTTCTTCACCGTTGCCCCTTATGTGTTTATTTTCCTGGTACCGGCGCTCACCATGCGCATGCTGGCCGAAGAGCGTAAAATGGGAACGCTTGAGGTGCTGCTCACCCGCCCAATCTCCGTATGGGAGTTGGTGCTCGGGAAATACAGTGCCGTTTTGGTTGTGTGCATACTCACCCTGCTTCCCACAGGGCTGTATTACCTTACCCTGTACCAATTAGGTAATCCGCGCGGTAACTTGGATACATCGGGTATCCTTGGCTCTTATTTCGGGCTCATTTTCCTCGGGGCTTTGTTCGGAGCCGTAGGCATGTGGGCTTCATCCCTCACCGCCAACCAGATTGTAGCTTTTCTGGTAGCTGCCTTCCTTTGTTTTGTGCTCTATGCCGGCCTCGATTCGCTGGCCGGATTGATTTCCACCGGAAGCCGGCACCTTCAGGTAAAACAACTTGGTGCGTTATATCATTATGAGGCGATGAGCCTCGCGCTTCTCGACAGCCGCGATATCATCTACTTTGTCTCGATGTCGGGGCTGTTTCTTTTCTTTACCGTGCTGCGCATCAAACATACGGTATGAGTCAACGTTCCCTCCGGTTTTGGCTTCTGGCAGCTAACGCCATTGCGCTCGTTGTGCTGGTCAACCTGGCCGCACAAAGGCTTTTTTTCCGTTGGGATCTCACCGAAGAAAAAAAATATTCAATCCAGCCGGCTACGCGTGCCATTTTGCAAACTCTGCGGCAGCCGGTGTTTGTGGAGGTTTTCCTTGCCGGCGATCTCAATGCCGGGTTCACGCGCCTTCAAAAATCGGTGGCTGAGACGTTGCGTGAATTTCAGGTTTTCTCCGATAACCGGGTGCAGTTTGTTTTTACTGACCCCCTGC
>CANGUI010000113.1 GCA_947457025.1 Flammeovirgaceae bacterium
AAGTAAGCAGTAAAATTGCCAGCGACCCCTTCATCATTTCAGTCTGGAACAATCCGTTGCGTAGCCGCGCCAACATCAATGAAAAAATCAAGCGCGTATTTCTGCGCAATTATTTTGATCAGTACGATGTTTCGATCCGCCTGATAGAATCCTCAGGGGAGAATCCGGATGATCTGCCCGGCGGCTACCCATCAGCGTCGGATTTGCGGGCAGAACAGGCGGTACCTACCGGATATCCGGGTGTTTTCATCATGCAGGCCCCGAATCTGGTGTCGGTTCGCAATTACCGGGTAATCACGCGGGTAGGTCGCGGGCCCACGCTGGCCGGCTACGTGGTGGTTGACCTTAAACTGAAACGAGTCATCCCGGAAACGGTGTTTCCGGAAGTTCTATTGGACGAAAAAAGAATACTGCAGGCTCAGTTTGGCGAGTACAGCTACGCCTGGTGGGAGCATGGGCGAATTCTCAATCAGTATGGCACTTTTGATTTCCGGCAACTGTACATTACCGGAGAGCAACAGCGGGGATGGCTAAGCCTGTACGGCCACGAGCACCTTTTTTTGGAGGAAGATCAGGGCCGCGTGCTGGTTGTTTCACGCCCCTCGTATCCGGTTGTTTTTGTATTGGCCAACTTCTGTTTTTTCCTGTTGCTCGGAGCGGTGATGGTGGGAATAGTTTTCCTGATCCGCAAGCGCCGCACGCTGCTATCCTGGCGCAACCGCACATATGCGCAGCGTATGCAGGTCGCCACTTTGTTATCGGCTGCGCTTCCATTTTTGATAATGGCCATCACGTTCTTTCAATTGATCCGCACCACCAGCCGAGAGCAACTGAATGCACAATTCGTGATGCGTGCCCGACATTTGAGTGAAGCCCTGGAAGACGAGGCCCCAGGCCGTGATCAGGAAGAAGACCTTGATCGCCTCCGGCGTCTGACGGACTTTGATTTCTCCGTATTCGATCGCGAGGGGCGGCTGCTGGCAACCAACCAACCCGCCGTGTATGACCAACAGGTGCTATCGCGGTTACTTTCGCCCCAGGTACTGGCAGACCTCCGAGCGCAGGCACCTATTGTGCGCGAAGAGCACATTGGCGCACTGACGTTCAAAACATGTTACCTGCCTGTAATGCGTAGTACTGAAACGCAGGCCATCCTGGCTGTTCCATTTTTTGATTTCGATCGTTTCAATGAACAGTCAGAGATCCGTATGTTGAACTATCTGCTTCTGCTGTTTGTCGGTGTTGGCTTGATTGCCGTGCTCTTTTCGGTGCGATTGACAAGGCAGTTGGTGCAGCCGCTGGCCTGGCTTGCCCAGACGCTGAATCAGACCACCTTCAGGCAATCACCATCCAGGCTTACATGGCCCCGCAAGGATGAGTTGGGTATCCTGGTGGATGCCTACAACCGGATGCTGACTAATTGGACAGACGCTCTGGAAAAAATCGCCCGGCAGGAAAAAGAAAGCGCCTGGCGTGAAATGGCAAAACAAGTTGCTCACGAGATCAAAAACCCGCTTACGCCGATGAAGCTTACCTTGCAGCAATTACAGGTGCTCCAGGCGCGGGGCGAACTCACCGAGCGCAAAGTGAACGAGGCGCTGACGTCGCTCTTACACCAAATTGAGATACTCAGTGAGATTACCACGTCTTTTAGCGCTTTTGCCGGATTGCCTCAGCCTAATCTCGAGAGATTAGATGTCCGGGCAGTGCTGGATCGGGTACTTGCGCTTTATCGACACCCGAGTGGCGGCACGGTTGAAATTGTAACAGGCACCACACCCCTTCGCGTGCTGGCTGATGAAAAAATTTTGTCGCGTGCGTTTTCGAATGTTCTGCTGAATGCCTGGCAGTCGGCAGAGCGCCCCGTGCATGTGGTGATCCGAATGGAGGAGCAGAATGGCCGGGTGTTTATCCGCTTCGCTGACAACGGAGCCGGTATTCCGGAGGACCAGCGGGCAAAGATTTTCTCGCCTTCCTTTACCACCAAGCAGAGCGGCTCGGGCCTGGGCCTCGCCATCAGCAGGCAAGGCATTGAACTGTGCCGCGGATCTATTCGCTTTGAAACTGTAGTCGGCACCGGTACCACGTTCGAAATTGAGCTGCCGGCGGCAGAGGATGTGCCTACCGCGCTTTAAGGCTCTTCATCACCTTATTCACGAAGACAAAATCATCCAGTTCTTTCACCCCGGAATTCATGACATCCTGCTGTGAACCTTCCCATAGTTTTCTGCCCATGTAGATGAACATGATTTTTTCTCCGATACCTAGCACGGAGTTCATGTCGTGCGTAACAACAATGGTGGTAATGTTATACTCGTGGGTGATTTCCGAAATGAGTTCATCGATCAGAATGGAGGTTTGAGGGTCGAGGCCGGAGTTGGGTTCGTCGCAGAACAGGTAGTTTGGATTGTTGACGATCGCCCGCGCTATACCCACCCTTTTTTTCATCCCCCCCGAGAGTTCCGAGGGCATTTTGGAGGCGGCTTTTTCAAGGCCGACCCGCTGCAGGCAGAAATGCACACGTTCTTTTTTGTCCGCGAGCGGCATGGTGGTGAGGATGTCCAGCGGAAACATGACGTTTTGTTCTACATTTTTCGAGTCAAACAGCGCACCACCCTGAAAAAGCATGCCGATTTCCCGGCGGATTTCTGTCTTCAGCGTTTTGCCCGCTTCTGAAAAATTGCGACGGTCATAAAATACGGTTCCCTGGTCGGGTTGAATGAGGCCGACAATACACTTCAGCAGCACGCTCTTACCTGTTCCGCTTGCCCCGATGATGAGGTTGGTTTTACCCTTCTCAAATTCGCCGCTGATGGTGTCAAGCACCAAACGATCGCCAAAAGATTTGCTGATGTCGTTAATGCGGATCATTTGTTCAGCAGCAGTTCAGCCAGGAAGTAGTCGCTGAGCAGGATGGCGATGACACTGGTGGTAACCGCTTTGGTAGTGGCGATGCCAACTTCGAGTGCCCCGCCCTGCGTATAGTACCCCTTGAAGCAGGAAATAGTGGAGATCAGAAAGGCAAAGACTACTGATTTGATCAGTGCAAAGGTGATGGTGAACTCGTTAAAACTGAATCGGATACCATAGATGTAGTCAGTTGGCGAGATGATCCCCGAAAGGGAGCCAACCAGATAGCCACCAAGAAGTGCACAAAACCCGGCGATGATCACCAACATGGGATACATGATGAGGGAAGCCAACAGCTTGGGCAGTACGAGGTACGATGAAGAGTTGATGCCCATCACCTCCAGGGCATCGATTTGCTCGGTGATGCGCATGGTGCCGATACCTCCGGCCATGCTCGAACCAACTTTACCCGCATAGATGATTGCGATGATGGTGGGGGCCAGTTCGAGGATCGTCATCTCGCGAACCACCTGCGAAATCACGAAATTCGGGATCAACGGACTCACCATATTGAAGGCCGTCTGAACAGTTGTCACCGCACCCATAAACGAGGCCACCAGCATAACCAGAAAGGTGGATTTGATGCCGATCTGGATGCATTCTTCCAAAACCAGATGGTAATACGTCTTGAATGTCTCCCGCCTGACAAATAACGAGCCCAGAAACAGGACGTATTGCCCAAAATCCTTCATGAAAATTCCTAAATTGCCTCAAAGATAACCAAAAAACGATGGCCCCTTTAGCAGTAGTAACCGGCGGAACGAAAGGGATCGGCCGGGCAATCATTGAGCGGTTTGCACGCGCGGGTTTTGCTGTAGCTACCTGTGCACGAAAGACTGCTGATCTTGAGGCATTGAAGGCTGACGTGGCCGCCACGTACGGTGTGCCGACACATGTCTTTGTTGCCGACATGAGCGATATGGCCCAAGTAAAGCGATTTACGGATTTTGTGAATGCAATAGGATCGACAGCAGTGTTGGTGAACAATGCGGGTTACTTTGTGCCGGGTGCCGTTACAGAAGAGCCTGAGGGCAGTCTTGAAAGTATGATCCAAAGCAACGTATACAGCGCCTACTATACCACGCGCGGACTTGTGGGCAGCATGAAAGCCCACCGCCAGGGGCATATTTTCAACATGTGCTCTATTGCAAGTATTAAGGCCTATCCGAATGGAGGCTCGTATGCGATTTCGAAATTTGCTTTGCTCGGTTTTTCGAAAGTGCTCCGGGAAGAGTTGAAAGAAAGTGGTATCCGGGTAACAGCTGTATTGCCCGGGGCAACCCGCACGGCCAGTTGGGCAGGAGTAGACTTGCCGGACGACCGGTTTATGAAAGCGGAAGACGTTGCGGAAACCATTTACAGCGCCTACGCGCTTTCCAAAAATACAGTGGTTGAGGAAATCCTGTTGCGTCCGCAATTGGGCGATTTGTAACTCTTCGGCGGATGGATGATAAACGCTTAGTTTCTCTTGATGCATTTCGCGGCTTTACGGTAGCGGCGATGATCTTGGTCAATAACCCGGGCGACTGGAATAACACTTTTGGTTTGCTGCTGCACGCCGAGTGGCACCAAATGATCACGCCCACCGACCTGATCTTTCCTTTTTTTCTCTTCATCGTGGGCGTATCAGTTGTCTTGGCCTACGGCAAACAACGGGATGCCGGTAAGCCCGCATCCGGGTTGCGCCGCAAAATTCTGTGGCGGGGGTTGAAGATCTTCGCCCTCGGAATATTTCTCAGCCTGTACCCGGATTTCAATTTTGCTGAGATGCGGATTCCGGGTGTTCTCCAGCGTATTGCGATAGTTTTTATGGTGTGTGCACTGTTGTTCTTGTATTCTTCGTGGAAAACCCAGGCAATCTGGGGTGCAGTTTTCCTGGTGATGTACTGGGCCGTAATGTTTTTTGTACCGGTGCCTGGTTTGGGGGCTGGCCTACTGGAGCCGGGGCAGAATGTGGCAGCCTGGCTCGATTCTATGCTGATACCTGGCTCACTGTGGGAAGGCAACTGGGACCCGGAGGGAATTCTCAGCACCATTCCCTCTTTGGCTACGGGCATTTGCGGCATGATGGCGGGCCACCTGATCAGCAGTAACCTGAGCCGCGAGCGAAAGCTGGTCTGGCTTTACCTGGGTGGTTTCTGCGCCCTGACTGCAGGCTATTTCTGGGGATGGAGTTTTCCAATCAACAAACATATCTGGACTTCATCCTATGCGCTTTATACAGCCGGTCTTGCTTCACTTGCCTTGGCCAGTTTTATCTGGGTGGTGGACGAACTCGGTTACCGGAAGTGGACCGCGCCGGGTGTGATTTACGGCACAAATCCGATCGCGGCCTACTTCCTGGCGGGTGTGTTTACACTTTTTGTAAACTTGCCCGAGGGTGCAGGAATTCAGCACGGATTGATGCAGGCTTTTGGTGCCATCGGAATGTCACCTAAACTGGCATCACTTGCCTGGGCGTTGTTTTACAATGTTCTCTGCTTTTTGCCGATTTACCTGCTGTACAGACGCAGGATTTTCATCAAACTATAGCGGCAGGTACAGGTAGAAACGAGCTGCCGGCGCAAAACAAAAACGCGGTGAAAGGGTTAAAAACGATACTAATCAGGTGATACAGGTGAACGAACAGATAACGGCGGTCAGGCAGTATTGCAACAGCCTGGTGCAGTACAGCAGAAGAAAAACCCGGGTGGTAAACATTGGCGATGTGCCATTGGGGGGAAACCATCCCATTCGGGTGCAGTCGATGACTACGGTAGACACCATGGACACGCCCGGCTCTGTGGAACAGGTATTGCGGATGGTGAACGCCGGGTGCGAATATGTGCGCATCACCGCACCCAGCATCAAAGAAGCCCAGAACCTCGCAGAAATTAAGAAAGAACTCCGGCAGCGCGGCTGTCAGGTGCCACTCATTGCAGACATACACTTCACGCCCAATGCTGCAGAACTTGCGGCACGTATAGTCGAAAAAGTACGAATCAATCCGGGTAACTATGCGGATCGCAAACGGTTCGAAACGATAGACTACACCGATGCGTCGTACCAGGCTGAACTTGAGCGCATCCGCGAAAAGTTTACGCCGCTGGTGCGGATTTGCAAGGAGTATGGTACCGCGATGCGGATCGGTACCAACCACGGCTCGTTGAGCGATCGCATCATGAGCCGCTATGGCGATACACCCCTCGGCATGGTGGAGTCCGCACTCGAGTTCCTGCGGATAGCCGAAGATCTCCGGTTTTATAACATCGTGTTGTCTATGAAGTCCAGCAACCCGCAGGTAATGGTACAGGCGTACCGGTTGCTGGTGCAAAAACTTGATGAGGAAGGATTCCAGCCGTATCCGCTCCACCTCGGTGTTACCGAGGCGGGTGACGGTGAGGACGGACGTATCAAATCCTCTG
Organism: Flammeovirgaceae bacterium; assembly: GCA_947457025.1. Lineage (GTDB taxonomy): Bacteria > Bacteroidota > Bacteroidia > Cytophagales > Cyclobacteriaceae > ELB16-189. The sequence goes on from CANGUI010000113.1 coordinate 6,315, forward strand.
TGGGAATCGGCACGCTGCTGGAAGATGGGTTGGGGGATACCGTACGCGTCTCCCTTA
>CANGUI010000114.1 GCA_947457025.1 Flammeovirgaceae bacterium
AAAATTCTATTTTCGTTCACCCGTTCGCTATGGATATTTTTGCCCCTCGTAAAGTTAAATTTAAAGCCTGGAATACCGAATCACGGCTGCTAATGCGGTTGAATTCCATTGATTGCCTGAAGGGCGAATTGCACCAGGCTAATCATATTTTCCTGCAGTTTACCAGCTTATACGACAAGGAGGGTGCTGAGATTTACGAACTGGATGTGCTGCTGGAAGACTATACGCAATACGTTGTTTTCTGGAATCATAAAACACTTGGCTGGAATTATGCCCCCATGAAGACCCCGGAGGCGCACCAGCCCCTCGCTGCAGCGATTACTGCGCGCATGAAACGCTTTTGTACCTACTACGAGTTGCGCTAGCGCTTGAGCTTACCGAGAATATAGTCGGCTGCTTCTCCGATCGTCTGCATTTTTTCGGCATCGTCATCGGGGATTTTGATGTCAAACGCCTGTTCGAACTCCATGACCAACTCCGCATAGTCGAGGGAGTCGATGCCCAGATCTTTCACAAAGCTGGCATCGGGTGTGATTTTACTTTCCGGAATTCCCAATTTATCGGTCAGAATGGAGGTTATTTTCTTCTGTACTTCGGGCATGGCAGGTTAAAAAAATCCCCTAAAACTAACGAATACTTTTCAAAACCGAAGGGAAAATTCGGTGCCCCGCCCGACTTCGGATTTTACGGTAATGCGCCCCTCGTGCATGCGCATGATTTGCTTGGATAAACTCAGGCCAATGCCGGAGCCGGTTTTTTTTGTTGAGTAAAATGGAATGAAGATTTTTTCAAGTGCTTCAGGTTCTATTCCCGGCCCGTTGTCAGCTACGGTTAGCATTCCATTACTTTTTTCACCGGGATGCCCGCTAAGTACGATCTGCTTGTCGGGCTGGTCGTCAAATGCCTGCATCGCGTTTTTCAGGAGGTTAATGAGCACCTGCTCGATCATCATCTTATCTGCCTGGATAGTGAGGAGAGCGGGATCCACAACCACCCGCACCCGAATGCCACGGTCAGCCAATTCCATTTTGTGCAGTAAAACAATTTCTTCCAGCAGATCACGCACAACAATGGTGCCTAATCTTGGCTTTTGTACGTGGGTTAGGTTGCGGAATTCTTTTACGAAGGTGATCAGGCCACTGCTGCGCTTACTGATCGTCTGCAACGACAAATGCATGTCGGCCAGTTCATTTTTGGCGATGGCCTGGTCATCCTGCAGATGTTGCCGGAGTTCATCCTCAACAACGCCGGCGAGCGAAGAGATTGGCGTTACCGAATTCATAATCTCGTGAGTAAGCACCCGAACCAGATTCTGCCATGCCTCCATTTCTTTTTCTTCCAATTCCGTCTGGATATTACTCATCGAAATCAGCTTGACTTCCTCGTCGCGAAGCGTTAGTTCGATAGCATAAATTGACAGTTGGTTGGTATCTTCTCCGATCTTCAGCGACACTAGTTCGCGGCCTCCTGTTTTCAGGCGTAGGAAAGCCTCAACCAGCGCATCGCTTACGTCCCGAAGCTCATTCATATGATCGGCACGGTTGATGCGGAGTAGTTTTTTTGCTGCCGTGTTCATCATCTGGATCGCCCCGTCTTTTTTAAATGTGAGGATACCGATGGTGATGTGCTGAACAATATTTTTGAAGAACTGATGCTCGGAGTCCCGTTCCAGGCGCGTGGCGCGCGCCTTATGCAAACGTTGATTCAGGTGGTGCAGGAATTCGCGTGTGGGGATGTCTGGACGTGGGGAGGAAAACGTGAGACTGCTCTCATCAAACTGGATGGTATCAGCTGTTGCCGGCGTGATCTCTCCGCTGTCTACAAGTTGTCCGAGCTGGATAACCTGAAATAGCACCGCCACCACCAGTAGGCCAATGACGAACAATCCGAGGGGCTGGAGGATGGAAAAGGCGCACGCAAAAATCGTGATAGTAAGGATGATCACCCGCGTAACGATAGGCGAGCGCCAGTTGAACTTAAAGTCCATATTTCTCCATCCTGCGGTACAGCGAGGCGCGTGTCAGGCCGAGTTCATCGGCTGCTTTGGAAATGTTACCATGGTGTAGCTGAATGGCCTTTACAACGGCCGCCTTTTCCACTTCATCGAGGTTTAGTGTGTCGCCCGATGTGGGCTCGTGCCCTTTGCGGCTGAACAGAAAATCACTTTCCTGCAGCGTTCCGGAGTCGGCCATAATCACGGCGCGCTCAATGGCATGTTGCAGTTCGCGCACATTCCCGGGCCAGGCATATTTCTTCAGCTTGAGCAGCGCTTCAGGCGAAATGGAGGAGGCCTCCTTCCGGTATTTGCGGCTATAGTAGGCCAGGAAATGATCCGCGAGCAACGGAATGTCTTCTATGCGTTCGCACAGGGGCGGGATAACCATTTCAACAGTATTGATCCGGTACAACAGATCCTGTCGAAACCGTCCATCGCTTACCATTTGATGTAACGGCATGTTCGTGGCGCAGATCAGGCGGATATCTACGTCTTGCGGGTGGTTGCCACCTACCCGGGTGATTTGGCGCGCCTGTAGCGCACTGAGTAGTTTGCCTTGCAACGACAGACTCAGATTGCCGATCTCATCCAGGAAGAGTGTACCACCATGGGCGAGTTCAAACCGCCCGGGGCGATCTTCGCGGGCGTCTGTAAATGCGCCTTTCTTGTGCCCGAATAATTCACTCTCAAAAAGGGTTTCTGTTATCGCACCCATGTCTACGGTTACAAACGAGTTGTCTTTGCGTTGCGACCGCTGGTGGATGGCACGTGCAACAAGTTCCTTACCGGTTCCGTTCTCACCCAAGATCAAAATGTTAGCGTCGGTTCCGGCAACTTTATCCATAAGCGTGAACACCTCTTTCATCGCGAGGCTATTGCCCAGAATTTCGCGATAGGGTTTACTGATCTGTTCCTCCAGCAGTTCTTTTGCTTTTTTCAGCTTGTCAACTTCGTTGTAGGATTTCTTTAGGCGAATGGCCGTAGAAACGGTTGCCAGCAGTTTTTCATTTTGCCACGGTTTCAGGATAAAATCCGTAGCTCCTTCCTTCAAGGCGCGTACCGCCATTTCCACATCACCAAAAGCAGTAATCATGATCACCACGGCCTGTGGATCTTTTTGCTTGATCTGATTGAGCCACTCAAAGCCTTCCTTGCCGCTGGTGGTGTCTTTGCTGAAGTTCATGTCCAGCAGAATGACATCGTAGGAGTCATTGTTGAGCAGGAATGGCAGTTTGTTCGGGTTCTTTTCGATGATTACCTGGTACTGATACTTCTTCAAAAGCATCTTGGCGGCCAGCAGCACGTCCTCATCATCATCTACCATCAGGATTTTTCCGCCTTCGTTCACGTGGTTAGGTTTTGTTGTCTGGGTGTCTTCGAAAAATTATGCCATCGCCAAAACGGCTAGAAAACGGGTTTTCTTACCGCGCTATATGCAAAACAGTACACAAAGATGTTCAAAAACGAACAGTTGGTAAAGTTTCTTACGGCTTATATTCCAGGACTGTCAGTTGTCGGCCGTTCAGCAACCACATTCGTTCATCCGAGAGCAACGCGGTGTTTGCCGAGATCGGCAAGGTTTGGGCTCGGGTTTCGGCAGAAAAAAAATCAAAAAAGACAAGTTCCTGACCGCGCTGAAAGTATAGTTCCTCTCCGAAAAACTGCACGTAGGTGAGGTTTGGTTCTGGTATTGTGCGTATGTGTTTGCCAAACTCATTGACGATAAAGATACCGGTTTGGGGATGCACGAGGAAGATTAAGCGCTGATACTCGCGTAGGATGATCATCTCCCGGATGGGCGGCACGGTGTGGGGAAGACTAAACTCTCGTTGTACGGTCTGATCGGCCGACCGGATTTTTTTCAGCGAATGGTCCGCGGCATCGGCAATCCAGAAGTCACGGTCACCCGAAGTGCCAAGCAGCCACGGTTCAATGGCCAGGGCCGGATCAAGTTCGAACGCCTGGTACACATTCAGGTTCGGAAAATACCAAACCACTTTTCGGTTAGTCCGGTCAAAGCCGAGCAACCACATGGCATTGGCGGGGTCAAAATTGGCGAGGGGCGGATCGGGACGAATGTCGGAAATACGCTGGCCGTCCTTCGTGCGTTTTTCGATCAGGCCGTCGGCATACGCCAGATATAGTTCACCGGCCCGATCAACAAACACGTGTGCAGGTGAGGTAGGTAGTTCGATGGAGGCCAGGGGCCGTGGCTGTGCCCAGCTGCTCAAGGTTACCAGATATAACCACCACACGCGCATAGATTCAAAATTTCTTGAGCATTACGGATTTCCCGTTGTATTCGGCGTAGGTGGAAAAGTGTACCCACTCACCGAGATTGATGTACCGACTGGTAACACCAAGTGGAAGGTCGAGCGGCAGGTGGCGGTGGCCAAAAATGTAGTAGTCATGGTGGCGGGTTGCTTCCAGTTCGCGGCAGTAGACAAACAGGAATTCATTCTCTTCTCCAGAAAAAACCTCTTCCCGTTTCAGATTTGCCAGTCGGCTGTGCCTGCTCCACCGATGAGCAATGGCCATGCCAATGTTAGGGTGAATCCACTGAAAAAGCCATTGGCAGGTGCGGCTGTTAAAGAACCGCTTGAGGATCTTATAGCTCCGGTCGCCAGGGCCCAGGCCATCACCATGGCCAACCAGCAGTTTTTGGCTATTGATCTCCAGCAACTGCGGCTCCCGGTACACCATGATTTTCAATTCCTGCGGGAAGTAATCGAATAACCACATATCGTGATTGCCGGTGAAAAAATAGATAGGAATACCGCGGTCACTCAGTTCGGCAAGTTTGCCCTGAAAACGGATGAATCCTTTTGGGATAGTGTGTTTATACTCAAACCAAAAATCGAAAATGTCGCCCACGAGGTAGATGGAATGGGCGTCGTGCCGTATTGATTCCAGCCAGGCAACGATCCGCCGTTCGCGTTCAAGGCTGGCCGTTTGATCGGGCACTCCGAGATGGAAGTCGGATGCGAAATAGATTTTTTTCCCTTCAGGCAACAGAATTTTCATGCCGGCTAAAAATACGCGGAAATGAGCGAAGGCTCAAAAACCTACCCACCGATGAACGACTCCCAACCGGACACTCAGGCCTCAGCCGGAGCGGGAGGCTCGACAGCAGGTTCAGGATTCGTTCCGTTTTCGGTAAATTTTTGATAGGTGGTGAGGGTACCAAACGGGCGCTTCCCAATCAAACGCTCTAAGTCCGATTGGAAGAGGATTTCTTTGGCGAGTAATTCCCGGGCCACAATGTCAAGCTTTTCGCGATGGTCACGCAACAGAGCCTTGGTACGGCCGAACGCAGACTCGATGATCTTCTTCACTTCCTTATCAATCTTCTCGGCTGTCGCCTCAGAGTAGGGTTTGTTAAACGTGTATTCCGACTGTTTGCTGTCGTAGAACGAGATGTTTCCGATTTCTTTATTCATTCCGTACACGGTTACCATGCTATACGCCATTTTGGTAATCCGCTCCAGGTCGCTCAGGGCGCCGGTCGAAATCTTTTCGAATACCAGTTCTTCTGCTGCGCGGCCACCAAACGTCATGCACATTTCATCTATGAGCTGTTCCGTCTGGTAGAGGAATTGCTCTTTCGGCAGGTATTGTGCGTAGCCGAGGGCCGCCACGCCGCGGGGTACAATGCTCACTTTCACGAGCGGATCGGCATGTTCCAGGAACCAGCCCGCCACAGCATGACCCGCCTCGTGGTAGGCTACGATTCGCTTTTCCTCCGGGGAAATGATTTTGTTCTTTTTTTCCAAACCACCAATCACGCGGTCGATTGCGTCGTGGAAGTCTTGCATTTCAACTTCTTTCTTGTCTTTACGGGCGGCGATTAGTGCGGCTTCGTTGCAGATATTGGCAATTTCCGCTCCGGCAAAACCAGGAGTTTGAGCGGCTAGTTTCTTCACGTCTACCTCAGCAGAAATTTTGATCGGCTTGAGGTGAACCTTGAAGATGGCTTCGCGTCCGACAATATCGGGCTTATCGATCGAAACCTGGCGGTCGAAACGCCCCGGCCGCATGAGTGCCGAATCCAGCACATCGGGGCGGTTGGTGGCCGCCAGAATGATTACGCCGCTATCGGTAGCAAATCCGTCCATTTCCACCAGCAGGGAGTTCAGGGTGTTCTCGCGCTCGTCATTGGCACCAGGCATGGCACCCCGGCCACGGCTGCGGCCGATCGCGTCAATCTCGTCAATGAATACGATACACGGCGCTTTTTCTTTAGCTTGCTTAAACAAATCGCGAACGCGGGCGGCGCCAACACCAACAAACATCTCCACAAAATCGGAGCCTGAAAGAGAGAAAAAGGGCACGCCAGCCTCTCCGGCCACGGCTTTAGCAAGCAGA
>CANGUI010000115.1 GCA_947457025.1 Flammeovirgaceae bacterium
GCCGTGTTAGAGATTCGAACTTCATCAAGAATACCTTTCCAGAGTTCAACTCCATTCGTTCTTCCGATTTCATAATTGGCAGTGCCAAAATTCGGTGCCGAGGGTAAATCCGAACCTCCGGGGCTGCCATTCCAAAAGATCTGGCGGGTTGTACCATTATAGCGGGCCAGTGCATGGCCCCAGGTTCCTGCGGAATAGTAGGGGCCATTGTCGTAAAGATCATTTCCCCACCAGTAGTTAAAAAAGCCTCGCCCGGTTCCTTCATTATTACCCCGTAGGGCATTCGCCTGATTGCCCGAACCATAGTTTCCATATCCGATGATCCCTCTTCTGTTTCCCGTATCGTCAATGTTGATCAATGCCTGAAGAGTATATGCTGTATTTCCGGCTGGCGGAGTTCCACTGATGGCTACATAACCGGATCCTCCAAAGTATAATCCTCTTCCAATCTGCCCGCTTGTCGTCCATGTGGGCAGCGTACTTCCTGCGAGTGTGCCCGTCATGTTGTTTTTTGAGTCGCGCGTAATGGTGCCCGAACCTTCGCTGAAATGCCATACGCTGTTGTAGTTGGCGTCCCACACATTGTTTTTATCAGACCCATCTGTATCGCCAGCTTTTCCATAGTACACATAGATTGTAGTGCCCGCTGCGCTGGAGATGGTAGGCACTTTCACCCAGTACCGTCCGGTGGCCAGGCCACCCGCTATCGACATGGATTCTTTCTCAAATTTGAGCAAGGTGGCGCCATCGGATGCGGTGAAACGGATGTCGGTATGGTTGGTAACATCCTGCAGTCGACTACCGATGGATGCATCATTATTGAGGGCTACCAGAAGCGGAAAGTCTGATAGATTAGCATCGACAAACGTATTGGTGATGGTGATTGCTTTTCGGTACGCATAGCCCGACAGCCAGGCCGAGGGGCCGAACTGCCGGATGATGCTCCCGGCCGTAACAATCTGAGGCTGATTGCCCGCTGTTGCCTGGCTGAGGTGTTTGGCATTGCCACTCTGGTCGTACCAGATGTTCACAAAGCCATTACTGCTGCCGACAAACGTTTTCAGGGCTGCGGTGTCCAGATCACCGGCCGGAGTAAAGCCGATGTCCTGGGTGGCATTATCGCTGCTTCTGCGCACCCGGACGGCCGCGCCACTGTAGCTGCAATACACGCGCCTGAGGCTGTAGGCTACATTGGCGGTGGTGGTAATTGCATTGAGTGGCCCCGTGCCGATCACAAAACTTTTCAGCGCTACTGTATCTAAATCTCCGCACGATGTCTGACCAATCTGCAGCGTGGCATTATCACACCGCCTGCGCACCTGCACCAGTGGACCAGTATAACCGGGTACGGTTCTGCGCAGTGAATAGTGGGCAGCGCCCTGGTACTGCACCTGCGGGTAAGTATCGGTGAGAAAAAGACCGCACGCTAAAAGCACGATCAGCAGCCGTTTTTTTGACGTAGACTTCGAGTAAGGAACAGGAATTGCAGTACTGGGCTTGGTCAAAGGCGTAAAACAAACGCTAACGAAAAGAACCTGAAATACCCTTGTAATGCGCCCGAAGCAGGATGCCAAGAAAAGTGGACAAAGAAAAACCCTCCATGGGCGGAGGTATTTAAAAAAAATACTCTTAACACTAACGCGTGAAAAGTGGTCACTCCCATTTGAATTGGGGCTACCAGTTGGATACTTCACAATTACTTGATTTTTCCTTCGATTACAAAAATATGGAATTCCACGCAACCAAAACTCCACGTAGAACTGAATGTCGCTTACTTGAGATTGGCAATCCACTTCCGCACTAACTCCACCCCCTCATCATGTACGACACTGCGGCCCACCTCGGGCATCATAATGCCGGGGTGGGTCGATTCGATGCGATATTGCAAAATGGATTGATCGGGCTGGCCGGGTACGATGCTGTATAACCGCCCGCCCGAACCTTTGCCTGCGGCCACAGGCGCTTTGCCTATGCCGAGTTTGGCGCGATCGGTAACGCTGGCGAGCAAATGCAGCCCGCTGGTTTTGCCGGGGCCATCGGGCCGGTGGCAGTGCGCGCAGTTGATCTCCAGCCACGCGCGGGCGCGCGCTTCGGCGGGTTCCCGCATATCTTCGTAGGCGGCCAGCCGTGGAAGGTCTTGCCCGGCCGGAAGATCAATCAGACCGCGATCCTGCCATTCGATCAGTTGAGATCGGATTTTTCCCCGGGCCACATGATTAAGCTGTCGGACACTGGGCCCGATGGGCACCACTTTGTTGCCTCGCAGGTGGCATCCCCTGCACTGGTTGGCATTTGGGATGGAATAATCTACGTGGCGAACCACTCCATCCTGATGCGTCCATGTAACGGGCACGGTTCTACCGGCTACATCAAGATACGCCTCAGTTTGTTCTTCATTCCAGATGTAGGGCAGTGCCTGCCATTCCCCCTTTTCAAAAATCAACAACCGGGTTTCCAAAATTCTGCGTTCTCCATCCGGTTTACGAAAGTCGGCCGGATAGTAGAAATTCTTGATCAAGACAGACCCCTCAGGAAAGTCCAGCACTTCGGTATCATGATAACCCACCTTGCTCCCTCGCGGAATTTTTACAAATCGCTGTTTGAATGCGTAATCGGAAAACAGGGGCGAGTTCAACTCATAGGCCCACACCCCATCAGCTGGTTCAAGGTTATGCAAGGGGCCAACAAAAAATCCATAAGCCGATAGTGCAGGTAAACCCAGAGACGAGAGGTCAGCAGGCGTTATATCCACCACTTCCACCTCGCGGACTTGCCGTTGGCAGGCCGCCAGCGCCAGCACGGCGATTGCAATACTCGCCACTCTCATCGCTGCGCTTGTCCACCGGGACATTTAAATGCCGTTACATCTTTCGACAGGTTCTTGAAGTCGTTGGCGGCATCCAGGTTGATGAAGGTGATGTCGCCATTGTCGTGGATGCAGATCATCCGTTCCGTCTGTCGGGGGTCGGGGATGCCGTCAAACACCACATCCGGCGGCTGCATGAAAGATTTGGTTATGAGCAGTTGACCGATGTCGCTGCGCACGGTTGGAAACCAGTGGCTGTTTTTGAACTGGTTATGGTGTATGCGCACATCGTAAGGGAAAGCGTTGTAGAGGCTGTCTTCCCGGAACTGGTTGTTCACGGTTTGCACCCCCCCGATGGCGTGAGGTTGTTCTTCCACGCCCTCGTTAATGGCAGCCACAAGTTCATAGCTGACGATGGCAATGCCCACACTCCGGTTGTTTTCAATTTTGTTGTTGCGCACTTCGATGTTGTGGGTAGCAAGGATCATCATGCCGGATCCGGGCGGGATGCTGGCCACCACATTGCCTTTTTGTGCATAGTTGATCTGGTTGTTGTCGTGAAGGTAGTTGTCGTACACCCGGGTTGTATGCCCATATTGCGTCAGGCCGGGCAGATCAAATACCAGCAGGCCGCCGGTGTTTTCCCAGGCTTCGTTTCCGTAAATCTCTACATAGCGTGAGTTTTCAGCTTCGATCCCGGCTACGTTCCAGTAGGCTTTGTTGTTGCGAATCACAACGCTGTCGGACTGTCCTACATAAATGCCCGCATCCGAACTGCCCATCGCGATGCATTGTTCAATCAGCACCTGCTTGCACAAAACCGGGTAAAGGGCATAGGCTCCGTTTTCCGTCTGCGGTCCTGCCGTCCAGACCGAGCGGATTCTCCGCAGCGTAATGCCGCGGGTATCGTTCACTTTCAGGTTATCGCCCTTCGCATCTTCCAGTGAGAAATCCTCCAGCACGATGTTCACACCATTGCTTACCTGCAAACCTTGTGCTCCTTCGGTTTGTGCATGCCAGGAGAGGATCGTCTTGTCGATGCCCTGGCCGCGCACGGTGATATTTTTCTTGCCATCGAGGGTAAGGCTGCGGGTGAACTGGTAATGACCTGCCGGCAGCTCAATGGTGTCGCCATCTGCTGCAGTGATGAATTGGGTTTGAAGCGATTTTTCAATGCTCTTCCAGGAAATATCGTCTTGTGTGGCAGAGCAACTCAGAAGGAATAATGCGGCCAGGAGGATGACTAAACCGGTGAGTGGCTTCATAATCAAAGGTAAGCATTTTCCATTTTCGGTTGAACTCCGCGTCGGGGAAAATAATCCTGAAAATCGCCGTGGAAGAGGTGGCCGTGTTAAACCTTTTTTGACTTTATCAACGATTTTCAGCGGATCCTGGAATTGTCGGGATTGGATGTTTGGATCTAGATGGCTGAACTGGAGTTTGATAACCGATTTTCCCCGAACGGCATGGCTCCCGGAATGATCCGAGATGCTGGCGACTTATGAAGAAATGGGGTAGCCATTGAACGGTGATGCCGGTATACGCGGAATGTTAAAATCCTGTAACTTCGTTGTGATGGAAACTCAACTCAAGAAAGCCACGCCCGCAGATGCTGCGGCCATCAATCACCTGGTAAACTCGGCCTACCGGGGCGATGCCTCGCGCCAGGGCTGGACCACTGAAGCCGACTTGCTGGATGGCACCCGCATCGATGAAGCGGCCATCTGCGATTTGATTGCCCGCCCCGACACCACCGTGCTCACCTATTGGGAGGAGGACTCGTTGCTGGGCTGTGTAGAACTGCGTGCCTCCGAAAACAAACTTTACCTCGGCATGTTGAGTGTTAAGCCCGACACGCAGGGCAAAGGCATCGGCAAAAAATTGCTGGCCGCAGCCGAAGTCTATGCCCGGTCGCGGAATGTTCCCATTATTTTTATGACCGTAATTTCGGTGCGGGATGAACTCATCGCCTGGTATGTGCGCCACGGGTACCGGCTTACCGGTGAACGCAAGCCGTTTATAATGCCGGACGAGCGCTGGGGCATACCGAAAAAGCAACTGGAGTTTGTGGTGTTGGCGAAAACGATGGAGTAACTGGAATTTGTGCCAAAAACCGCTTCTGTGGGTCATTTTATTTTTCTTACCTCATCTCCAAAATACCTTCCGGGATTTTCCGGCAGCTTTGGCCGTTCGGCTGCGTTCAATCTTTTACCCCATCTCCCTCCGGGTATGGCTTCAAAATTCGCCTTGCATAGCGCCTAAATACTTCGCAATTCCTTTAATTGCTGTTTTTGAGCTGAGTTCTCCTATTCCTCGTCAAGCGCCAACGCGGGGGTAAAAAGATTTCCAGGCGTGAGTAAACCAACGACTATAAACAGGATCAAACAGGTTAACAATCAAAAAAGATGAGACAATTGATACTGGCAGCGACATTATTAATCGCTTGCGACAATGACAGCGCACCTGTAGAATCTGCAGCCTATAGAATGACCAAGCGGATTACCTATAACAACGTGAATGTTGATGTGATCATCGATAAACCTGCCATCAGCAACCCGGACGTGCTGATCGTATTTCATGGAACAATTCAAAGTGATACGGAAGTAATGACCGCAGCAAATAAAGCTCTCGATGAATTCAAAAATATCCTGAGTCGAAAGGATATGATGCTGGTCAGCGTGGCTCATCCCCAGGAGAATATTCTTTTTGGCGATAATATTATGCAGGCAGAGACGGCCTTGCTCTGGGTTAAAAACAAATCAAATGAAGAGTTGGGGATTACGATCGGTAAAATCTTTCTTGCCGGTCATTCGCAAGGAGGCTATCTGGTTACGCGACTCAATACCCTGTATCAAACAAACGGAGTCATTGCTAGCGCACCCGGACCGCTTAATCTTGTTTACCGATGCAACCTGGAGGAAAACGGGGAAGTACAGCCCAGCGCTCCCTGCTTCAGATTAAAGAATGCCTATGGTTTGGCTTCAACTAACCCCGGTGCCTATTTCGAAAGGTCATTGTTGAATTTTACAAAAGGATTTAAATCCGACATCTTGTTTGTTCAAGGGTTAAACGACTCCCCCATCCAATTGTATTCCTGGCCGGCTTTCAAACAAGCGATCATGAGTTGTACCAATTGCCAGAAAAGTCAGTTTGTTGAAATTGCTGGCGGTCATAATGTACTTTTTGATCCCTCCTCGAATTCACTGGCCAAATCCGAATTCAATAATTTTATCACTAGCCATTAGGATTCATTTCAATAAAACCTGGCAGGATTTTCCGAGGGCTTTTGCCGTTCGGCTGCATGAGATTTTTTACCCCGACTCCCTTTGGGTGTGGCTTCAGAATCCGCCTTGCATAAGGCCCAGATATTTTGAAATTCCTCCAAAAAACTACCTTTTAGATGGCTTCTAGTATTTCGCAGGCTGCCCTGCTCCCGGTGTTGACTTCCGGATGAACTCCCGGATGTGTTCGTTGGCACTGGCGAGGTCTTCCGCGCGCAGGTACATCATGTGCCCGCTGCGATAGCCCTCA